>JBDHYH010000063.1:0-22566 GCA_039811325.1 Chitinophagaceae bacterium
ATGGTACCTTGTGGGAAGACCTTGGCAATGGAGGCACTACAGGCAATGATACGGTAGGAACAGTTGAGACAACTGCTCAGGTTGGTACTTTCAGTCCGTTTACGATTGCAACAACTAATGGCATTTTAAATCCGCTGCCAGTAACCCTAATCAGTTTTGATGCGGCAAAACAAGGCTCGCAAACCTACCTGAATTGGGTGGTAGCCCAGGAAGAAGGTATTTCAATGTACATAGTAGAAAGAAGCAGCGATGGCAATCACTTTATTTCCATCAATACGGTTAATAGTATCAACTCAGCCGTTCAGCATACATATTCAGTGTTTGATAATGTTCCGTTAAACGGAACCAATTATTACCGGTTAGAAATTGTTGACAACACCGGAAAAATAACTTATAGTGATATAAGAGTTATTAATTACGGAAATCAAAATTCATTTGTTATCTATCCCAATCCTGCAAAAAATTATGTGAACATACAATCTTCCATTGCAGGCGTAGCCTATATCTACAACATCAGAGGGGCATTAGTAAAAACAGTTACTATCCAGGCGGGAGTTAACAACATAGATATTAGTAAACTAAGCAGCGGCATATATGTAGGTCAGATGAACGGACAAAAGAAGGAGTTTATGAAAGAGTGAGATAGCTGGCGGAAAATGTCAAGGGCTCTCACGCAGGTGAGGGCCTTTGCATTGATATCCAAAATCCCTAAGATTTTAAAAACATTACAGGTTTGTTTTGATTTAAAAAAAATAGAAAAGTGGATTATTTGTTGGTTTGATATAATCCGGAAAATTCGATGAGGTAATTTCGCGCCTGTAGCGCTTTCTATGAATAATGTTTCTTCAGCATTATCCTGCTAAAGTCTATTAAACAATATGAAACAATTTTGGAGAATGGTTTTAATTAAATCATCCTAAACGGGCTTTATTCCATCTTTTGCAGTCAATATTAATTTGGTTTCAACATTTCAGTTTCCTTTTTTACCTAAACAATACTTAAATTGTATTGGTTATTTTCAACTATGCAGTGTACAAAAGGGATATTGCTTGTATTTTTTATTACAATATTCCAATCATATTTATTCAGCCAATCATTTACAAACGGAGTTTATAGAAGGCTACCTGCAAAAACAATTAATTATGAACAAGGGTTATTAAACAATTCCACAACTGATATCATTACAGATATATTTGGATTTACCTGGGTATCTACAAAAACCGGAATGCAGCGTTATAACGGCTATGTATTGGAAACCATCAACCCTATTGTCAATAATGAGACTATTAACATCAACTATCCTGTGCATTTTTTTTCGTTGCAGAATGGTTTTATCTGGATAAGTTATAAAAAGGGAATCCTGGAATATAATCCACAGAACAATGTTTTTAAAAAAATAATTTCAGTAACAAATCCTTCCAATCTCAACTTTTCAATACTCCCTGCAAAAGAAACCAGCGAAGGAATCTGGTGTTTGCAAAAAGAAAAAGGATTGGTTATCTATTCTCCTTCTGGTGTGTTTATAAAAACAATTCCGGCAAGCAGCCATTCTTTCGTGGAAAATGTTTTCAGTCAACAGGGAAATATCAATAAAACTACTTTTGCTACCAACCAAAATTCAATCTTTCTATATAACGGCAAGGATCTCATACAACAGATTAATTTTAAAACACCCAATGTAAATTATATTGGCGTGACAGGAATTGATGGTTTTGTATGTAGCAATTCTCGGCTTTTTACAGTCTCTGACAAAGAAATAACCGGCATTAATTTATCTGACAAAAAAATAGAAAAAAATATTTTGCTGGATCAGTTTTTCAAAGAAGATGTATCCTCCACTTCAATTTTTCTTTCTGATAACAGCCGGATTTATGTCGCACTTAAAAATCGCTTGTTTGAATTGGATACGCTGCTCAATAATAAAAAAGAATTTACCAATCTCAACCGGGAGCCATTGCTATTACAAGGTTACATAAGCAAAATTTATGCTGATCCGTTTAAAAGGATATGGCTTTTGACCAATGATGATATCAAGCGCCTGCAGGATGTTGTTTTTCCGTTCCGACATTTTATATATCCCAACAGTGAAAATAATTTTATCAGGTGTATGTATTTTGATAAACAAAATCATTTGCTGCTGGCTGGTTGTTATAACGGTGGGCTTCAGTTGTACGATACGCTGGGAAATGCCTTGTGGCCAAAAGCAATTATATCTGAAAATGTAAAGGATATCAATACGATTGAGAAATTAAACAATGATCATTATTTAATTGTAACATTTGGCAAAGGCTGGTACATTTTAAACCTTCCGCAAAAACAAATAAAACCTATAGTACTCAATGATAAAATAAAACATGAAGTAGATCCGCGTAACAATAATTTCATGAGTAATCTGCAGCGCATCAATGACAGTACGGTTTATATTGCCACATCTGCCAACATCTATAGTTGTGTATTCAAAAATGAAAGATTAAAATCTGTGCAGAAAATACTTCCTTCTGAAAAACTTCTTCCTGTACAAATCAATTGCTTTATAAATGCTTCAAATAAATCAATGTGGGTGGGTTGCGCTGCGGGCGTGATTTACAAATTGGATACAAACAATTCCTTTCAAACCATTCATCTGCCCGGGAACTACGATGTAAGAAGTTTTGCAGAAGACGCACAGCGCCACATCTGGATTGGTACGGATAAAGGCTTATATATTTATTCGCCCGAAGGAATATTAATTAAAGCAATAACCATTTTATCCGGATTGTTAAACGATTGCATCTATGCCATGCTACCGGTAAAAAATCAACCGGCCGTATTTGCAAGCAGTAACCTGGGATTATCATATATTCCCCTGAATGGATCCATCGTTAATTATACAAAAAGCTCCGGCCTGCAGGATAACGAATTCAACACAGAATCAGCCACCATGTCTGCTTCAGGGGAATTCTATTTTGGCGGCATCAAAGGAATAACAGCTTTCTATCCTCCTTCTTTGTCAGTTATAAAAGACAGCCCCGTTATCAATATTACCTGGCTATCGATAAATGATGTAGATTATCATTTCTCTGCCGGGATATGGAGAAATGATTCTATTATTTTAAACTATGACCAAAATCACCTGGGATTTGATATTGCTGCTTTGGGTCTTTTGAACCCCAATGAATATGCCTATCATTATCGCATCAAAGGATTTGAACAAAACTACCAGGCAACCAATCAGCCAACAGGAATTAAATATGTTTTACCTCCGGGAAAATACCTGTTGCAAGTCAATTGTTCGCCTATCTTTTCGTCGCAGAGTGTTTTCAAAAAAACTTTTGTTATCATTATTTCGCCACCATGGTGGCAAACATCCTGGTTCAGAGTTCTGATGGTAGTTTTATGTATCGTATCTGTTGCATTCATCGTACGGCAATATTTGCATTACCATTATCAAAAAAAATTAAAGGCGTTACAATTAAAACAGGAAATTCAGGAAGAGCGGGAAAGAATCAGCCGCGACTTACACGACAATCTCGGGGCTTATGCAGCGGCTATCGCTTCCAATCTGGCGAATTTTAAAAATGAAGAAAATACAGATAATCAAACCATTTTAAAACAACTAAAAATTAATTCACAATCAATTATCAGCCAGTTAAGTGCTACGATTTGGGCCTTGAATAAAGAAGCCATTTCTTTAACATCCGTAAGCGACCGCTTTAAAGTTTTCATACAAAAAATACAGCCCAATCATCCTGGCATAAATATCAGCATTGAAGAAAATATTTCAAACGACCAGGTATTATCACCGGCAAATGCTTTGCATTTACTTCGCATAATGCAGGAAGGTGTTAACAACGCTCTGAAGCATAGCGGAGGAAACTGCATTAAAATCTTGATTGATTCAGAAAAAAAATGGTCAGTTAGAATTTCTGATAATGGAAAAGGATTTGAAGAAGGAGTAGTAAGAGAGGATAGAAATGGGTTAAAGAACATGAAAATGCGCACCGGGCAATCGGGATGGTACATACATTGGCAAAAAAATATTCCTTCAGGTACTTCAGTCGTCATTTCATCTACTACAAATTGATTATTGCGGCACAGATGAAAAAACAGGAGTTTTACTTTTTATATTATGAAATTTACAGTAGCCCTTACGGAAGACAATAAAGTTAACACCAACACATTTCTGCAAAAAATAAATCAATTGACAGGGTATGAAGTTCTGTTTACCGCTGCGAACGGATACGAATGCCTGGAACAACTTAAAGGATTACCTGACTCAAAACTTCCACAGGTAATTTTTATGGATATTGAAATGCCCGTGCTATCGGGTATCGAAACAATAGCGATTGCCAAATCAATTTATCCTCAAATCCATTTTATCGTACTCACTGTTTTTGACGATGATGATAAGATTTTTGATGCCATTAAAGCCGGAGCATCCGGATATTTACTGAAACATGAGACAGCAGATTTCTTAAATAATGCAGTGATAGATGTAATAGAACATGGTGGCGGCCCGATGAGCCCTGCCATTGCGCGCAAGGCTTTGCATTTATTGAGCCAGGCTCCAATAGATAAAAAAGAAAAACACAGCGAATTGTTGCCATCCATAATTACTGAACGCGAAAAAGAAATTTTGCAATACACTGTGAACGGGTGGGATGCAAAACGGATCGCAGCTACTTTAGACATCAGCACCAATACGGTGAGAAAACATATCGCCAATATTTATCTCAAATTACAGGTACAAAGCAGGGCCCAGGTGTTGCAAATAGCTCGTAAAAACAAATGGTTTTGAAGAATAATACCTATCATACTAACAGAACGCCCCTGCGGTAAATCAATAAATATCATGAATTTTTATTCATAATTAGGTTTACTGTCTGCTTTTGAAGTACCTCTCGTATAATCACCAATTATTACAATAGCCTCTAATAGTTTTGCCGATGAAAATGAGAAAAGCATAAATGATTTTTGAAAAGAAGATGCACACACATTTACCCAATAAACAAATACATTTTCAGGCGATTTATAAGAATATTTTTAAAGCACATCTCCCCCTCCTACAAAGATTCGGGCCGTTTGTAAAACAATTCCTGGCTATCCTTTGATTCCTTCATTGCATCAATTACTGAAGATAATGGCCTGGTAAAAACATTTGGGTAATCCACCTCACCCAATTCTGTGCGAATCGGGTAGGCTAATTTTTCTTCGTTTGTGCTAAACTGTGAGTCTACTCCTGGCTTATTTCCTCTCGGATCCAATCGAAACCATCCTGTATCGTCGAGATAAACAGCATTCAGCCCATGAAGCGCATAACCGGATTCGACAGTACCTTTCCTCAACACACGTTGATAACAAAACCCTGCGGGAATACCCATTCCACGCAATAACGCGGCAAGCAAATGTGCTTTTGCAAAACAGATACCTTCTTTTTGGTCGAGCACATCTTCAGCACCGATGGTTACTCCTCTATAATGCGTATCGAAAGAGTGATGTATTTCATCCCTGGCTACTTCGAAAGCCAGCCTGGCTCTTTCCTTTTTCGAATTTGTCTTAGCTTCTATTTCTTTTATCTTTCCGTGAACCCGTGGTGCATCAAATTGTATGGTAGGTGGAATTTCTTCGAGATAGTCTTCCGGGTTTTCTGATTCTAAAATTAATTTCATGTTGAGCGTATTTTTCAAAATTTGACAAGCACCTTTATTCCAGGTATCTCAAAAGCGCTACAACCATTCTAAGGAATTCATACTTCACAATGAAGGATTATTCCATCCGAAGGGGTATGTAAAGTTCTGTAATAATTTCCAATGCAATTGGTTTATGATCCGGCATTTCCCAATAATAATTATCTCCAATAATTAGACGACAGTACATACATAAACTACTGGATGGTGTACAATCTTTGTTTCAACGAAGAGATCAATCATCCGAAAAGTACCTGCATGTACAAGAGTGAATGGACACGGTTCCGATCAGAACACTTTACCGCCCCTTGGGAATATATTAATGACTATGCCGCAGTCAAGAAGGGCCCCTACAAGAGAGATCATACCAAGTGGAATACCGGCCCGGAAAATTTGGCGGGTGGTGCACAACGAACGAAGTCATAGCTGAATATAAGAGCAGCATACATAGACGGTGATACTCCAGGTTGGCAGGTTTGGTGCAGCCTATAATTTCGCAAGGTTGCAAACCTGGTGAAAATACAGTCTGATTTGTTTTTATTCTCCTGCAAACCATTGCTTTCTCATTGCCTCTCCTTTCTTCACCCATTTCCAAAATTCAACCTGGCTCGAAGGAAAAGGTATTAGAGTAATATCACCTTCGGCAAATTGGGTCTTGCGCCCTTTTTCCAGCCTGTCTTGCAGAATACCACAGGTGTAATCCAATACATTTATTTCTGAAAAGTATGAAGGGTAAGTTTCTACTTTAAAATCATCTGTGACCTCGCTGCTGCCAGCATAGCATACCGGAGAGTTTGCATCTTCTGTACCGGCATTTTCTTCTTCTCTGCTAAAGTGCAAACTGATTTTTTTTGATAATTTACTGATGATGCCGCTATCGAGGTGATGAGGATACTGTGCGCAACTCTTCATAACTGCCGATACACGCTCACTTCCATAAAATCGTAAAGGAAAATCGCCGGTAATTCCTTTCACGACTGTTTCAGTAATATCATCATCATGAAATAGTAAATCTTTCAACGAAAAACATCCCATGTTGCAATCCATATCAGAATTGAATTCAATAATTAAGACTAATCACCCCAGGATTTGACCCATTGCTGTCAACCCTTTAAACTGCTGCTTCCACATTTTTAAGAGACGCCAGTGCCGCTTTGTAATTTGGCTCCTGTGTGATCTCAGGCACCTGTTCTTCATATAGAATCTTGCCCCCTTCATTTATTACTACCACAGCCCTGCTAAGCAATCCCCTCATTGGGCCATCTGTCATCAACACTCCGTATTCGTGTCCGAAATCGGTACGGAAATCTGAAAGCATTACCACATTAGTGATCCCTTCTGCGCCACAAAATTGTTTTTGTGCAAATGGCAGGTCTTTGGAAATACAAAGTACTACTGTGTTATCCAGGTTTGCAGCTTCCTTATTAAATGCACGCACGGAGGCAGCGCATACTCCTGTATTTACACTCGGAAAAATATTCAGGATCACATTCTTGCCCTTATATTCCGATAAGCTCTTCTCTGACAACTCTACGGTTGTCAATTTAAAATTCTTTGCATGGCTACCTACTTCCGGCAACTTACCGGATGTGTGCACATCGCTCCCTTTTAATTTTATTGTTGTCATCTTTCGAAATTTTATTGCCTTGACTATTACTATATTTTCAATATGCTCCCGGCATTACTTGTAAGACCATATTGAATTATTCATCGACACAAAGGTACCCCAAATCATAGGCCGGGATTCCTGTTTTTCCCTATCTCGATATCGAATGACAATAATTTGAAAAAGTATTCGCGGTTTTAGGAGTTACTTTCTTTCACCATTTAATTTTTAACTCCTGATAGGTTGAGAAATAAGGATTGCCCAACCATTTCTTGAAAAAAATAATCTATGCTTCAGGAGCTCAAAAAACCATTTGCTGAAAATAATCAGGAGAATGAAAAAACACTCAGGTTATAAATTCACCATGGGCCTTCCTGTATTCTAATGGCGCTACCGTTTTAATCTTTTTAAACTGGCGAAAAAAATAAGCAGCATTGTTGTAACCGCAATCATAACAAATTTGCATGACGCTATCTGCCGACTTCCTCAATAAAGCACAGGCATGCTGAATCCGGTAAAAATTCAAATGTTCACTGAATGTTTTTCCTGTTTCGCGCTTTAGAAACCTGCAAAATCCGGTCTTGCTCAAATGTAACAAGGCAGCTACTTCTTCGATAGAAATTTCCTTATGAAAGTATCCCGACAAAAAGCCATGCATCTTTTGCAACCTCAGGTAAGCAATGTGGTTGCTGTTGCTCACCGAGCCAGGAATGCCAAGGTATTGTAGCCGTTTGTTGTGAATAATTTCGTGCAGTAATGCGATCAACGAATTGAATTGCATCAACCCGCTTTGCTTCTCAAAGTTCTTCATGAGCTGGGACATCAATGGTGTTGCCTTCAGTTTGATACCGTAGCCAATCAACGTTTCAAGCCTGCTGATCTGGGAAAATTCTGGTAACTGGTAAAATTTCTCAAAAAGGTCGTGGCGATATTGTATTACAAAAACCTTTGACAAACGATGCTTGCCAGTATGCAAAGCAGCATCTTCGAACAGATGGGGTATGCTGCTACGGATAAAAAATAATTCTCCCGAAACAAATGGTTCTTCCACATCAGCCAGGTATAAGTTGCCCTGTCCCTTTTGTACATATACGATTTCATGCTCAGGATGATAATGCATAGGAACATCTATCATTTGCTGGGTGTAGGTTTTCATCTTTATAGACGAACCTTCAGAAGTTTCTATATGTTCAAAAAACGGCTTCAGTTTCCTGCATTTTAACGGAAGGTAAATATAGTATATAAAATAGGCAATGGAGTAGATGGAATTTTATGCTGTTTTTTTCAAATTTGTTTTCCTGATCACGAACCGGCCAATATGAAAATTTATTATTTCTTTCTTGCACTGTCTTTTTTGCTTTCTGCTTGTGCGGGGAATATTGATTCAAAAAACATGATCAGGCCTGAGACTCCGGATACTGAAGTAATGTATCATGTGGTACAACGCAGTTTCTTCGACAGCAATGGAGATTTCAACGGCGACCTGAACGGGTTGCGTGAGAAATTAGACTACCTGCAAGACCTCGGTATAACTTCCATCCTGATGCTTCCGCTATATGCATCGCCCTATTACCACAATTATTTTGCTGATGATTTTGAAAAAATAGACCCAAAATTCGGAACGAAGGAAGATTACCTGAACCTGGTAAAAGAAGTACATCGCAGGGGTATGAAGATTTACATGGATATGGAGACACAGTATGTAACAGAAGACCATCCCTGGTACAAGGATTCTTATGGTAATCTTTCCTCTCCGTACAGTGATTACATCAGTTATGACGACAGTGCACACACGAAACCGTCAACCATTGTATATGACCTGGAAGGATTAAAAGGATACAATGGTGTTTACAAAAGAATCACCACTGTGAACATGAATAGCACAAAGGTCAGAGACTACAATATCAAACTATTTAAATACTGGGTGGATCCGAACAGTGATGGCGATTTCAATGATGGTGTTGATGGATTCCGTCTCGACCATGCAATGGATGACCTGGATCACAAAGGCAGGTGGACGCATCTTTTCAAAAATTTCTGGAACCCACTCATCAAAGAGGTGAAAGCAGTGAATCCTAAAGTTATCTTCATTGCCGAACAGGCCAATTGGGGATCGCTCGGGCTGGAATACCTTGACAGCACAGAAGTGGACCGGGTGTTTGCATTTCGCATTGCTTTTGAAATACGCAATTTCAACAAAAAGAAACTGGAGGCGATGTGCGACTCTACTTTTCAATTCACGCCCAAAAGCAAAAACCAAATTGTTTTTATAGAAAACCACGATATGCCTCGTTTTGCTACGGTAGTAGGGCAAAACCCCGGTAAACTCAGAGCAGGAGCCGCCCTCAATTTATTGCTGGGCGGCATCCCCTCTGTTTATTATGGACAGGAATTGGGAATGACAGGAGCCGGTGGTTTCATGAAATGGGGAATGACAGATGCGAACGAGATACCGGAACGTGAAGCATTCGAATGGTACCAATCGGATACCGGAAAGGGAATGGCTTTCTGGTACAAAAATACAGGGCCATGGTGGGATAGTACCAATGTGAAACCTAACGATGGCATTTCGCTTGAAGAAGAAAAAGCAGATTCCAATTCATTGTGGCATTACTACAAAAAACTCATTCATCTCAGGAAATCGAATGATGCACTTGCATCAGGCGCTTACCAAACTGTGCAGAATGACAATGATAGTGTCTTTAGTTTTCTGCGCAATCATGAGGGCCACAAGGCGCTTGTCGTGGTCAGCCTCTCATCGGTACCAACAAAAGCAATATTAAACACAAAGACAATTCTCAATAATGAAAAACTAAACCTTCTTTGGGGAAAGGATAGCATAATAAATGAAAATGGAATTGTATCTATTCAATTATCCCCATACTCCGTAAACGTATTTGAACTTCAAAACCTATGAACAACTATTTACTCAATAATCCAATAGACATGAGCTCCGGTTTCGGGGACGAGGCTAATGAATATTTCCTTCCGGGAAGTGTGGAAAGATTTAACGACAAGACTGGCAAGGGAAAAGTTACCTGGAATTTTCATCGTTTTGTGCAAGATTGGTTTTTCAATAAGATAGACAAGCATCTGCAGTTGCAAACAGAGAAAGATGCGCCCTTTCAGGATTATGATGTGCACCCTGTTTGTGATTTTGATATTTCTTTCATAAGCCCGCGAACGACACGACTGCGCATGAAAACAACCCCGGTTGCTTATCCCGAACGCAAATCACTGATGATAGGAGATACACTTCCGTCTGATAGCAGCCGGGTTGTAAAAAAGCTGCCTGATAAAATCATTTATCAAAATGAATTTGGGTCGGTCGTAGTCAATACAATTTCTTTTGGCATCACATTCAGAGATGAGGAGAGCAAAGTTCTTACTTCAACTCAAAGCATGCATGAGTTGAAAGCTATGCATACAAAGGCAACTCCATTTTGCTTTATCAAACGAACAAATGATTATTCACGAAGTATTGCCGCATCTTTTTCACTGACACCCGATGAAAAAATATTTGGTTGCGGCGAATCATTCACCCGTCTTAACAAGCGTGGACAAAAATTGCATCTCTTCTCTTCTGATGCACAAAGTGCTGCTTCTTCACTGATGTACAAGCCTATTCCATTCTTCATCAGTAGCCGCGGCTACGGAGTATTCGTGCACACATCTGCTCCCCTTACATTTGATTTTGGGAATACACACGACAGTACTACAACGCTGTACAACGGTGATGAACAATTGGATATTTTTTTCTTCGCCGGAACACCACAACAAATCCTTGAAGAATACACGTCGCTTACTGGCCGTAGCCCACTCCCACCCTTATGGTCATTCGGACTCTGGATGGGATGTTTTAGTTATACTTCAGAAAAAGAAGTAACAGATGTGGCTTCAAAAATGCGTAAGCACAATATCCCCTGCGACGTCATACATATAGATGCGGGATGGTTTGAAAAAGGAATCAACTGTGATTTCAAATTCAACAAAAAAACATTTCCTGATCCGGAAAAGATGATTGCTGCATTAAAAGAAAAAGGATTTAAAACATCACTATGGCAGATACCCTACTTCACGCCGCACAATCCCTTGTTCACCGAAATAGTCGAAAAAGAGTTATACATCAGGAATGCTGCAGGCACGGTACCTACAGAAGATGCGATCCTTGATCTCACCAGCAAAGCCACACTCAAATGGTATGCTGAAAAACTAAAGGGATTACTGAAACTTGGAGTCTCGGTCATCAAAGCAGATTTTGGCGAAGCTGCTCCCCTGAATGGAATGTATGCGTCTGGTACTTCGGGCTTTTATGAGCACAACCTGTATCCACTCCGTTACAATCAATTTGTGAGCGAGTTGACAAAGACTACAATAGGCAATAGCATCGTATGGGCACGAAGCGCCTGGGCAGGAAGCCAGAAATACCCGGTGCATTGGGGTGGTGATGCAGAAGTCTCCGACACCGGAATGGCCGGAAGCCTGCGTGGTGGACTATCGCTTGGCATGAGTGGATTTTCATTCTGGAGCCATGATATAGGTGGCTTCTCCGGAAGCCCTATTGAAGAGTTGTACGGCAGATGGGCCTTTTTAGGATTACTGAGTTCACACAGCAGGGTACATGGATTTCCTCCGAGAGAGCCATGGAAATTCAGTAATGCCTTCCTCGAAAAATTCAGGAGAATTGTTTCGCTGCGATACAGGTTGCTGCCATACATATACACACAGGCATTTCTGAGTTGCACTAACGGCCTGCCATTGATGCGCGCACTATTGATCAATTATCCGGAAGACCCTGCCGTATGGAATATCGAAGATCAATTCCTGCTTGGCGGGGATTTACTCGTGGCTCCTTTGATGGAAGCAGACACTTCGGAGCGTTGGGTGTATTTGCCGGAAGGTAAATGGATCCATATTGAAAGCAAAGAAATATCCGAAGGCAGGCAATGGGTCAAAGTAAAGTGCAGAGATCTTGATGGCCTGCTTTTTATGAGATATGGATCATTAATACCGGTTGCAAAGTTGGCAGCATCTACCGGAGATATCAACTGGAAGCAACTGGAATGGGTTGCGTGTTCTGATGGTGCAAGTACAGCAGAGGGATCCGTTTATATTCCCGGCGCCGAAAACATCAACACATCCAAAGCAACGCGGTTCGGCGATCAATGGGAAGCGATCTCCAGCAATTCGACGATTGACTTTCCCATCAAATCATTTGAACAATTTGAACCATAATATTTTTCACCACCTAAAAATCAAAACAATGGCAACTGAAAAAATGACCTTACCCAATCTCGACAATACCATTACATTGTCTGATGATCTGATCCAACAATTTCGCAAAGACGGACACACCCTTACGAGGCATCTCCTGTCGCCTGAGGAAGCTGCACAATACAGGGAAGTGATTGTAGCTGCAGCGGACAAATACAATACTGAAAAAAGAAAATTAGAAGACAGGGATACCTACGGTAAAGCCTTTCTGCAGATCATGAATCTTTGGAGGCACGACGAGGAAGTGAAAAGATTTGTGCTGGCAAAGAGAATGGCAAAGGTAGCGGCAGACCTCCTCGGTGTTGAGAATGTACGCCTCTACCACGATCAGGCACTCTTCAAAGAATCCGGTGGCGGCCCTACACCATGGCACCAGGATCAATACTACTGGCCCATTGACACACCTAAAACCATCACCATGTGGATGCCATTGGTGGATATCAACATCGAAATGGGCATGCTCACATTTGCATCAAAATCTCAAAACAAAGGGCGCATCTTCAATCATGAAATATCTGATAAGTCTGAAAAAGAGTTTGCACAATATGTTACTGACAATGGGTTTGAAGTAACGCGTGCTGCAGAAATGAAGGCAGGGGATGCCACCTGGCATTACGGATATACCATCCACAATGCTCCGGGCAACCTATCACAAACACGGCGCGAAGTAATGACCATCATCTATATGGCCGATGGTGCACGTGTAACAGAACCACAAAACAAGTGGCAGGTGAATGACCGAAAAACCTGGTTGATGGACTGGCCCATTGGAAGCATCATTGATTCAGAACTGAATCCTAAAGTACTCTAACGGTTATGCCTACCTTGTGCAAAGCAGCTATCACACGTGGTGATGGAACATTCTTTATTGATGAAATAGAGATCGGAGAGCCTGCAAGTGATGAAGTGCTCGTGAAAATAAAAGCATCCGGCATTTGCCATACGGACTATGATTCCCTGGGTTGGGGCAACATGATGATACCCGGTCATGAAGGCGCAGGAGTGATTGTGAAGTGTGGCGAAGGAATCACAAATTTGAAGGAAGGCGATCATGTCATTCTGAATTGGGCCATTCCTTGTAACGCGTGTTACCAGTGCAGTAGCGGGCATCAAAACCTGTGTGAAAGAAATTCGTTTGTGATGGCAGGGAATAGCGCCTTCAGTGAAGGACATGCTCATCCTGCAGGAACACTATACCAGAGTAAACCCATTCCGAGATCATTCAATATCGGCACCCTGTCTGAATATACCCTGGTAAAAGAGTCCGCTGTAGTGCCTGTGTCGAAGGAGGTTCCCTTTCCATCAGCATCCATCGTAGGTTGCGGAGTGATGACCGGCTATGGCTCCGTGACGAATGCTGCCAAAGTGCAAGCACTCCATTCAGTAGTGGTGATTGGATGCGGTGGTGTGGGATTGAATGTGATCCAGGCCGCCCGCATCGCAGGCGCTACACCTATCATCGCTATAGACACAAGAAAATCAAGATTGGATTTTGCAGTTACATTTGGTGCTACTCATGTGCTACCTGCCAATGCTTCGGACAAGGAAATGCAACAAATCACGGAGCAGGTAAAATCGCTCACGAATGGAAGAGGCGCTGATTTTGCATTTGAATGCACAGCCATTCCTGAAATGGGTACTGCACCGCTCAGATTGGTAAGGCATGGAGGCATGGCATTGCAGCTAAGTGGAATCGAACAGGAAATAACTTTCGATATGCGGCTATTTGAATGGGACAAAACTTACATCAATCCATTATATGGACAGTGCAGGCCTCAGGTTGATTTTCCAAAAATCATCAGCCATTATCTCGCAAATAGATTACTGCTCGATGAACTCGTTACAACTACCTATCCACTTTCAAAACTTCAGCAAGCCTTTGATGATATGCTCTCCGGAAAAAATGCGAAAGGCGTAATTGTATTCTCATGAAAAAATTCAGAACCATAGAAATATCAAACCCGGAATTCAAGAGCAATCACCTCAGATTTCTCACAGTGAAATCAAAAAATCTGAAAGGACGGGGCGACATCATTGTATGCGAACCTGAAAAGAAGCAGGCTAATGTACCTGTGATCATTTTTCTGCATGGAGTATATGGAAGCGCCTGTAGTTGGCCATTGCAAAGCGGCGTGCATCTGCAGGTCCGCGAAATGGTACGAAAAAAAATTATTCCACCGGTAATGCTTGTTTTTCCATCAGATGGCTTGTGGGGTGATGGCTCAGGCTATGTACCGCATGATGGTTATGACTTTGAGAAGTGGATAGCAGAAGATGTGCCGCAGGTAGTCATCGAACAATTTGCCGATGTCACTGAAGAATCAAAATTCTTTATCACAGGATTGTCGATGGGCGGGTTTGGTGCCTTAAAAATCGGTGCAAAATATCATGATCGGTTTACAGCATTTTCAGGCCATTCTTCTATCACTAACCTGCAACAAATGAAATTGTTTGCAGAAGAAAATACAAATCACTACCTGCAGAAAGATGAAAAGGAAAATGATGTCTTTGAGACCTTAGTTCATTACAAAGAAAAAATAGGAAATTTCAGATTTGATTGCGGGAAAAAAGATTTACTTTTCAAATCAAACAAAGAACTACACAGGAAATTAAAAAAAGCAAAGATTGTTCATGACTTTGAAGAATTTGAAGGTAGCCATGAATGGTCTTATTGGGAAAAGCACATCAGCAGGTCTGTCCTGTTCTTTGCCAATGAGAGGTGAGAGAAATTGTGTCCGCCGCTGCGGAGTGAATGGAATGGCGGAGTGAATTTTAATAGAGCCAGAGAAACTCCATTCGGAAAAGGATGAACAAATGCTTCGGCGCTGACGCTTCGGTCTGAGTCAAACAAACATTAGTTTCGTCTGAAAATTACAGCAAACATGCTTCAGCTTCGATCAGATAAGCATGCGCTTCTTCTGACAAGCTCAGCAAGCAAAACAACTCCCTATGTGTTACTTCAACGGCATCAAAATACCTGCAGACAGTAAAATCAGATTGAAAGGTTTTGAGAAAGCGATAACGAACACTGATCTTTTCAATCAGCCGGTCGTCAATGGTTTTGATTATGGGCAATATCCTGTGTTGAAAAAAACTACTGATGGCGACTTTGAGATTACAGGAATGGAATGGGGGTTTCTTCCAAATTATATTCACACAAGAGAAAAAGCCAACCAATTCCGATTCGGATTCAAAAAACCCGATGGTAGCTGGCAGCCGCCTTTCACTACGCTCAATGCAAAGGGAGAAGAATTGTTACAATCAAATAAAATGTTTCGTGAAGCGGCCTTGTTGGGTCGTTGCCTCATACTCTCATCCGGTTTTTTTGAATGGCGTCATGTACACCCGATAAGTCAACGCACCGGCAAACCTTTGAAGACTGCAGAGAAATATCCTTACCATATTACCCTCAAGGGAAAAAGCTACTTCTTCATGGCGGGCATCTGGCAATCATGGAATGACCGGGAGGCCGGAGAATACGTGGAAACCTTTGCTGTGGTAACTACTGCCGCTAATGCCCTGATGGAGCAGGTACACAATAGCAAAAAAAGAATGCCGGTCATTTTACCGGATTCATTAGCCTACGAATGGCTGATGGAAAATCCGGGAGAAGACCGTATTCATGATTTGGCTACCTACCAGATAGCCCCTGAGCTAATGGAAGCAATTAGTATTTCGAAGGATTTCAGATCAGCCCCTCAACCGGAAACACCTGTAAACTATCCCAAACTTTCGCCGCTATCTCCTGCCTGATCCGCATCGAAGATTTTTTTTTGAATTTTCTGGCATGTACAGATTTTCCTCTCTATTTTTATATTCATGCCCAAAGAAAAAATTCTCATAGTAGATGATTCCCAGGACATCATCGACGGAATAAGGCTTTTCCTGGAACTCAGGGATTATGAGATTATTTCTCTGACAAATATTATTTCGCTTCACCAAACGATCATTGAACAAAAACCCGCTTTAATCATCCTCGACGTATTTCTTGTGGGTGGTGATGGAAGGCACATCTGCCGGCAACTAAAAACAAATCCACATACACAATCGATAAAGGTCGTATTGACATCAGCCTCACCAGAGGCACTGGTAGCCTACAAAAATTATAGTGCGGATGCCATACTCGAAAAACCCTTTGATCTGGATGATATCTATAGCACCGTAGAGCAGACGCTCAGGTTCAACTCGCTACTTTAATCCCCGTTGCAGTGATCGTCAATGTTTCTGCCGGTTTGGTGATAGCATCAATTTCGGATTGAGGCTTCTTTGCATCTTCAGCAAGGTGTTTTAATTCTGCTACTGATGTAGTCTTCAATTCAGCAGCACCATGGATCAGTATCTTCTTACCTGCCAGAGCTACCGGTACAAAAAAACCATAGTCTTTCATCTTTACTGTTGCTATTTTTCCATCAGAAAGTTGAAGTTTGATCCAGCATCCTTTTTTGGGACAGACTTCTTTTACGATACCCGTGAAGGTGCCCGATATTTTTTTATCGACTGCCAATGTGGAAATTTCCAAAGGATCAGCCTGCGAATTCAGCGCAGAAATATTACCATAAGTATCTCCGACATCAGCATTTCCTTTAGGAGGTTGTGCAGTTGCTATGCTGGCAATAAACAAACTAAGTATCCACACATATTTTTTCATGATTTCTATATTTTTTTGGGAAGATATAGAGTATTTCATTTCCATTCAAATAATTAATTCCAAATAATTCTAATGGTTATTTACCTTAGGGCAATCATTCAAAATTTATCTGCAATGAAAAAAATTCTTCTTCTATCCTTTATTCTCACTCCCTTCATCGGTATTTCACAAAATGGCACCCTCACTATCGAGAAGATCATGCAAGACCCAAAGTGGATCGGCGCTTCTCCCTCTTCACCTTTCTGGAGTGTCAACAGCGACACTTTGTTTTTTGACTGGAACCCTGAAAATGCACCTTCAGATTCTATGTATTTTATTACCCTGAAAAACCACCAGCCGCAAAAGGCAACGCCGCTTCAAAAGAGAAGCATTTTAAATCCAAGGTCGGTCACCTTCAATGAAAACCGCACTGCTATGGTGTTTGGCATGAGTGGTGATATTTTTTACAAAACATTAAAACCGGAAAAAGTAATACGCATTACGCAGACAGCAGATTTCGAAACCAACCCGAAATTCTCATTTAATGAAAAAAAGATTGTGTATCAGCGTGATCAAAACCTATACGCGTGGGATATTGCCACCGGGCAAACAACACAGTTGGTCAACTTTGCAAGCCAAAAGGCCGGCCCGGGAGGATTTTCGAGAGAATCATCCATGACCAAAGAAGAAAAGTGGCTGAAGAATGAACAGCTACATTACATGCAGGTATTAAAAGAAAGAAAAGCAAAAGCTGATATGCGGAAGGCATACAACGATCAGTTTAAAGAAGAAGAATTAAGAAAGTTATTTACAGGAGACAAACGCCTGATGGGGCTTAACATCAGCCCTGACGGAGGAAATATCAGTTACAGTCTTTTCGAAGCACCCAAAGACGGAAAGAATACAATCGTACCCGATTACGTTACAGAATCAGGATATACCACAGACATTCCCGGAAGAAAAAAAGTAGGCGAACCACAGGGAAGTACATCATTTTATGTATATGACAGAACCAGGGACTCGCTCACTGAAATAAAAACTGATGGTCTCGAAGGGGTAAGAGACATACCTGATTTCTACAAAGACTATCCCAAAGAATACGAAGTGCTCAAGAAGAAAAACGAACCGAAAGAAGTTTCATTCGGATTCAACAATCCCTGGTCTCCAGACGGCAAATACCTGCTTATCGATATCCGGTCGCAGGATCATAAAGATCGCTGGCTGATGGTTTGGGATGCAGCAAAGCAACAATTATCACAAGCCGACCATCAGCATGACGAGGCCTGGTTAGGAGGACCGGGTTATTTTAATAGTTTAGGATGGATTGATGGCCATACCCTTTATTACCAAAGTGAGAAAACAGGTTACTCTCACATTTATCTCTTTGATGTCGATAACAAACAGACAAAGCAACTGACTTCCGGCAATTACGAAGTATTGTCTGCTGATCTTTCGCCAGATAAAAAATATTTCTATATCACAACCAACGAAGTAGAACCGGCGCAGAATCAATATTATCGTTTAAGGATTACCGATAGTAAACAGGAAAGAGTAACGACAATGACTGGTGGCAATGATGTAACCGTTTCTCCTGACGGCAAGAATATTGCATTCCTGTATTCGTACACAAACAAGCCGTGGGAACTTTACCTGCAAAAGAATGAAGCCGGAACCAAAGCAGAACAGATCACCAATAAAGCAGCGAGCGCTGAATGGAAATCTTATCCGTGGCGCGACCCTGAAGTGATCACCTTCGAAGCGCGTGATGGAGCAAAAGTACATGCAAGAGTTTATAAACCCAGCAATCCCAAACCCGGAATGCCGGCTGTTGTCTTTGTACATGGCGCAGGATATTTACAAAATGCTCATAAATGGTGGAGCAGTTACTTTAGGGAATATATGTTTCATAATATGCTTGCCGATAATGGGTACTATGTGATAGATGCAGACTACCGTGCCAGTGCGGGTTATGGACGGGATTGGCGTACCGCCATTTATAGGTATATGGGTGGCAAAGACCTGACGGACAATGTGGATGCCGCTAATTACTTAGTAAAAACTTATGGAGTAGATCCAAAAAGAATCGGGATCTATGGAGGTTCTTATGGCGGCTTCATTACCTTGATGGCTATGTTCACCACACCTGATGTGTTCGCTGCCGGTGCCGGATTAAGGAGTGTTTCTGAATGGGCTAATTACAATCATGGATACACGAGCAATATTTTAAATGAACCTTTCACAGACAGTATTGCGTACCATCGCAGCTCTCCGATTTATTTTGTTGAAGGATTAAAAGGACACTTGCTGATGTGCCATGGCCTGGTAGATGAGAACGTGCATGCACAGGATATTATCAAGGTAACACAAAGGCTGATTGAACTCAAAAAAGAAAATTGGGAGCTTGCACTATTCCCGGTAGAAGATCATGGATTTGTAGAACCTACCAGTTGGATGGATGAGTATAAGAGGATTTTTAAATTATTTGAAACTGTACTGAAGAAATGATTTGAGAAAATTGATTGAGAAAATCCCAATAAGAATAAAAAAAATCGGCAAATGCGATCTGCATCGGTGGAGAAGCCTGTCTCGTCGACAGACAGGCAACCTCCATGTTTGAAATATGCGCTTCGATCAAAGAGTTTGCTTCGTCGCTTCACTCCTCGCAATGACAACGCGCTCGAGCTTTCGCAGAGTGCAGGTCATTGCGATTCGCCGCGGCGGAAAAATCTGGTCATGGTAGTCTATCGCGGCGAAGAAGCAAACTTATTTTGGAATTTTTGTGCTTCGATTAAAGGGTTTGCTTCGTCGCTTCACTCCTCGCAATGACAACGTGCTCGAGCTTTCGCAGAGTGCAGGTCATTGCGATTCGCCGCGGCGGAAAAATCTGGTCATGGTAGTCTATCGCGGCGAAGAAGCAAACTTATTTTGGAATTTTTGTGCTTCGATTAAATGGTTTGCTTCGTCGCTTCACTCCTCGCAATGACAACCTTTAGCTTTTGGTACAGCCTCTTTTTTTGCAGGTACAAGAACAATATGAATCAAAAACTTTTTATCAAAACAAGCCCGCTTGTCCTAAATTTGACCAATGGACATAGACAAAATTTATTCCCTGTTTCAGGCACATCCTTCTGTACAAACTGATACCAGGAAATTGAAAGAAGGCGATATATTCTTTGCACTGAAAGGGCCGAATTTCAATGGCAATATATTCGCGAAGCAGGCACTCGAAGCAGGTGCATCCTGCGTAGTAGTTGATGAAGAAACGAATATAACAGACGATCGCATCATCCGGGTAAATGATGCGCTTGAAGCATTACAGCAACTGGCGGCGAAGCATCGCAACCAGTTTACAATTCCGTTTATCGCCATCACAGGGAGCAATGGCAAAACCACTACCAAAGAATTGATACACGCGGTACTGTCTTCGCAATTCATCACTTACACTACCGAGGGCAACCTCAACAACCATATTGGTGTGCCATTGACGATTTTAAAAATCAAGCCTGATGCACAAATGGCCGTCATCGAGATGGGCGCCAATCACCTGCATGAAATCGAATCTTATTGCCAATATGCCAGGCCGAATTTTGGTTTGATCACCAACATTGGCAAAGCACATCTCGAAGGGTTCGGAGGAGAAGAAGGTGTCAAAAAAGGGAAAGGTGAATTATTTGGCTATCTGTGTGCTCACGGTGGCACTGCATTTGTAAATGCAGACGACAAAAATGTTGTTGAAGTTGGTGATAAGGTTGGTCATAAGATATTCTATGGTATAAATACAGGCAATGAGCCTGCCGGGATCATCAGCAGCGATCCGTTTCTCACAATCAGGATTCAGGAAAAACATGACCTCACTATTGCATCTCAATTGGTGGGTAACTATAACTTCCCAAACATCCTGGCGGCAGTTACGATTGGACGTTACTTCAAAGTTCCTGATGAAAAAATCAAATCTGCTATTGAGAATTACCAACCATCAAACAGCAGATCACAAATGATTAAAAACGGTTCAAACACCATCATCATGGATGCTTACAATGCGAATCCCGGAAGCATGAAAGCAGCTATTGAAAATTTTGCTTCAATGCATGGAGAAAATAAAATTTTGATTTTGGGAGACATGAAGGAACTGGGCGCTGACACACATAAGGAGCACGAGCAATTAGTTCAGTTGATCAATCAATATAAATGGAAGGCCGTAGCCCTTACCGGCAGAGCCTTTTCTGCAGTGGATCATCATTTTCATTCCTTTGAAAATGCCAATGAAACAAAGGAGTGGTTCCTGAAAAATAATTTCTCTGATGCTTTGATTCTCGTGAAAGGCTCGCGTAGTATGCAGATGGAAAAGGTTGTAGAGTAGCAGGAGATTTTTCTCGGGCAGGTGGGCACCTGCCGGCATCACCCGCTACAGGGCGGTGTCGCCAAGTTGTAATTAATCTCCCTTTCAACAATGAAACTCCGAAACAAATTCAGTACGACTGAATAAAACTGAATTGGTACTACCTTTGATCACCTGTCATGAAACCTGCAAGATATTACAATTCGCTACTCTACAAGATATCCGGCAATAGCCTTAGAAGGCCATCTTACCTACTTGGAACGATGCACATGATTTGTGCAAAAGATTTTAAGATACCTGCCAAAGTAAATTCAGCACTCAGGAAGTGTTCCACCTATTTTATGGAAGTAGATTTAGGAAGCGCAGAAGAAATGAATCTGATGGAGCAGCAGCAAAGTGAGGGCATAGACATTTCCGAAGGCCTCTCGCCAAAACAAAAAGACGCGCTCAATGAAAGAATGATAGAACAATTTGGTGTGTCTCTGGATAATGCCGGGAACATTCCCCCCATAGCACTCATCAACAAGATGACGATGGAAGCAATGGGTTGCGATGAGATATCTGTCGCAGAAATTGAATTGATGCATGTCGCCAGAACCGCAGGGCTGAACACGGCAGGACTGGAGACCGCATCAGAACAAATGGAAATTGCAAAAAAAGTTTTTACGGGGCAGGAGATGCTCTGGCAACTCAATGCAGTGGACGATTACAAAAACACCTTTTCTCAAATGGTGGAGGCATACCATTCCGAAAACCTGCAACACCTCGCTGCCCTGGTAACAAATCCGAAGATGATGAGCAAACGGGCATACAGAATATTGGTGGTGAACAGAAATAAGAGATGGGCAAAAAAAATTCCAAAACTCATCAGGGAACAGAATGCATTTATTGCAGTGGGAGCAGGACATTTGCCCGGAGAAATGGGGATTATTGAATTGTTGAAGGATCAGGGGTTTGCTGTGAATGCGGTGTATAGGTGAGCGATGAGCGATGAGCGATGAGCGATGAGCGATGAGCGATGAGCGATGAGCGATGAGCGATGAGCCATGAGCCA
>JBDHYH010000064.1:0-22384 GCA_039811325.1 Chitinophagaceae bacterium
CATGGTACACCGGATGATTATAGCGATGATGACATGATCATGTCTATCAAAAAGAATGGAAATGACATTGGTACCGTCGGGATGGGCGGTGGGGATCAATTCATGGTCAGCCTTGTATCCATAACCGGAGCAGGAAACGGACAGGGGATCGATGTACAAAGCCCGTTGGTAGGAAGTGGCAACCATTACTTCAGCATGTATCGTTACTGGGATATCACTGCCGCAAAGCAACCGGTTACGCCTGTAAACATCAGGTTCTATTTCCATACCGGTGATTTGAATGATATCAATGGCAGCCTTGGCACTCCCGCCACTCCTAACCAGTTGACCGCCTATCATTTGCCCGATGGCAACGCCGATCCTTCTTCCAACTGGGCAGGCGCTACATCAGTGCAATTCTACCAGCATGGCGCTACTCCATCTCTAACCAATTGGGTATATACTGATTTAGGTAATGGCATAGGCCAGGCAGAATTTATGGTAAGCAGCTTTAGCGGAGGCGGACTTGGTTATTACCAACTGGGGCCGGTACCTGTACGCTTCATCAGTTTCAATGCAGTATCAGATCATAAAAATGTTTTACTGAGCTGGAGTACCGGTTCTGAAACCAATTCAGACAGGTTCGAAATTCAACGAAGCCTTGATGGCACCCACTTTGAGACCATTGGCACAGTAGCTGCCGCAGGCAACAGCAATACTACTAAGAGTTACAGCTATGTGGACAAATCGGTGAGCAGCCTTGCCGGAAGGAAAGTATATTACCGCCTACTGCAGGTGGACAAAGATGGTCATCAACTCCTGAGTGATGTACGTCATGTCAATATCTCCAACAATGGCAATGCCTTAACGCTGCTCTACAACCCTGTGAAGGATGAAGCGGTATTACATTACATGAGTGCAGAAAACACCACTGCCATTATCAGAGTTGTTGATCAGTTGGGCAGGGTACAGTTGAACCGGCAGGTGTCAGTGATCAAAGGACTCAATGAAATCAAATTGCCCACAAGAAATATTGCGCAAGGAATTTACATGGCTGAGTTAATCAGCAATAAAGATCATGGTGTCGTGAGTTTTATAAAGCGATAGGGAATTAAAATAAACCTTCAAGGTTTCGAAAAACCTTGAAGGTTTATTTGGACTTGAAGGTTTATTTCATTGATAATGAAATAAGTACCTTTTATTCTTTTTTGGGAATATACTATTATAACCCTACTTTCGCTACTTTGGCGCCCACCCAAAAACCAACTTGCCTCAATCCTAATCGAAATTCCACATTGGTTCTGGTTCCCCTGTAAACAATCTTTTTATCAGGAATGGTAGCATTCCGTTTTTGTGTAATCGCTTAAACTAACAATTTATGAGAAGAGTAATTTCCTTACTGTTTTTTGCTTGCTTTGTTTTGATTTATCAAGTGGGATTTTCACAGGCAGGTGTCTTAGATGTCAATGATCCCGATGTAATCTTTGACAATAACAATCAACCTCCGGCTCCACCATACAACAAAATGAGCAAATGGGGGCACACTGCGCGGTTGGGATGGAATCCATATAATTATGGATACAAGTCCTATTATTTCAGAGGTGTAGCCTTTAGAGTGAAATTTCCCAAAACCTATCAACAGGGCGTGAATGATGGAAAGAAGTATCCTTGCTTTCTGTTCCTGCACGGGTTAGGAGAGTGGGGCAATATTCACGATAATGAATACCAATTATTGCATGGAGGCCAGACACATGCCCAACATGTGAATAATGGAGACTTTGATGGAATATTGGTGTATCCTCAGAGTAGCTCTGGTTGGTTGAATTCTTATGATGTAACCATACTGGCATTTTTGGATTCATTGACAAAATATGCTAAGATGGATCCCGATAGAGTTATTGTCGGAGGGTTATCATCCGGAGGGCAGGCTACCTGGGAATTCTTGAATAATCATCCTGAAAGGTGGGCAGCATGTACACCCATTAGTGCCATCAATTCAGCATCTCCGCAAAGCCTGGCCTGGGTGGCAAATGTATTGAATATCCCTGTGTGGGTTTCAAATGGAGGGAAAGATGTGGCACCATATCCTTCAAGCGTTACTGAAATAGTTGATGAGTATGAGAATCTTGGAGGAGACATTCTTCAATCTTTTTATCCGGATGCCGGACATGGAGTGTGGAATGCTTTTTGGGCAGAGCAGGGATACTTCCAGTACCTGGCAAATGCTCACAAAGCACAACCGGTATTGAAATTTGATCAGAATCAATACTGTGCAGATGGTCAGAGCCGGCCGGAATTTATACTTCAACCAGGTTTTTATCAATATGAGTGGCAAAAGGATGGTGTTACCATATCTGGTGCACAGTCCAGTTCTCTGACGGTGAATAGCAGCGGAACTTATCGGGCCAGATTTAAAAGAACTTCCACTTCTAATTGGTCCGATTGGTCTCCTCGTCCGGTTCAGGTTACTCAAATTGGTGGCGACCTGATAGTGCCTGCAGCAGGAAGTGATACAAGAATTGCCAACAAAGAATATACAGACAGTGCAGGGTGGACTCACTATTACAATGATAATGGCACACCCGGAGATTGCAGCGATGACATACAGTTGCTGTCTATTAAGAAAAATGGCAATAGCATTGGAACTGTTGGAGATGGTACGTTTCAGGTCAGTGTAGTAGCGACGGCAGGTGCGGGAAGTAATAGCAGTGTAAAAATTGAGAATGGACTTGTGCCCAACGGGGACACTTATTTTTCAATGAACCGCTATTGGAAAGTAGTACCGACTACCCAACCTTCAATCCCTGTAGGAATCAGATTCTATTACAATGATCAGGATCTAAGTGATATCAACGGTGATATTATTGGTGGAACTGTTATCAATCCGAACCTGCAGATTTACAAGATGCAGGATGGCAACCCGGATCCTACTACAGATTGGGCTGGCGCATCTGCGGTGGATTTCTTAAACAATGGAACTGTGCCATCCACTACAGAATGGGTTTACACACAATTAGATAACAACAGGAACCAGGCTGAGTTCGAAGTAAGCAGCTTCAGTGGTGGCGGTGCAGGTGTAGTGATGCAATCACCTCTGCCGGTTACTTTCATCTCCTTTAGCGCGAAAGCGGTCAAGGAAGGAGTAGTGTTGCAATGGTCAACTGCTGTTGAACAAAACAGCAAATCGTTTGAAGTACAACGCAGCTATGACGGTGCCGGTTTTGAAACGATTGGCGCAGTACCTGCAGCAGGCAACAGTAGTTCAACAAAGAGTTACAGCTATGTGGACGTATCAGTGAGCAGCCTTGCCGGAAGGAAAGTGTATTACCGCATACTGCAGGTGGACAAAGACGGCAAAAAACTGCTGAGTGATGTACGTCATGTCAATATCTCCGGCAACGGTAATGCTTTGACGCTGCTCTACAACCCTGTGAAGGATGAAGCGGTATTGCATTATATGAGTACAGAAAACACCACTGCCATCATCAGAGTTGTGGATCAGTTGGGCAGGGTACAGTTGACCCGGCAGGTGCCGGTGATCAAAGGGCTTAATGAGATCAAATTGCCGACAAGAAATATCGCACAAGGAATTTACATGGCTGAGCTGATCAGCAATAAAAATCGCAGTGTCGTGAGTTTTTTAAAGGAATAGGGAATAATGCCTCATCTCTTTGTGGGAAGGGATGGGGCTTTTTCTTTTGAAACTCAAACCTTGAAGGATTTTAAAATCCCTCAAGGTTTTTTTATCATCGAAGTTCATAAGCCAAAATGTTGCTGTCATTCTGATTCGCCGCGGAGAAGAAGAATCTGCCAATTAGGGAACGGAAATCTTAATACAGTTGGTTTTCTGCCGCGGCGGAGAATGACCCGATTAATCGAAGCCTCAAAAAAAATATGCAGCAATTCGTTGTTGATCTTTTGAAATTTATCTTCAGCTTTTGTTCCTTGATTTTGCAGTTCCCTCTCCGCCGCGGCGGAGAGGGATGACAACATTTCGGGATTACAAAACTTTACTGCGTGCAAAAAGCACAATAGTAGCACAAAGCCCAAATACAGTTGTCATCCTGAGGCACGAAGGACCTGCCTAATCGGAGTTTTAAAAATCATGACTGGCATTTGATAGATAAGCTCGCGTACTTTTCTTTCAACTCTTGTTCCCTGATTTGGCAGTTCCCTTCCGCGGGGGAGAAGGGCCTGCCAAATCGGAGTTCAAAAAAAATCTTTGAAATAAAATTCAACTCAACTTGAAATTAAAAAAACATGTATGCATTATTGTTAGGCAATCAACCGGCAGGAGTTCCTGATTGCTGTGGCTTCCTGGCCGCCTTTTCCCAAAGTACAGATTGTTTCTTTTTGAAGAATCGGAACAACCCGAAATACATGCAGACATTCATGAAAACAAAGTAAAAAGGGACATAAAATAATTTGGATTTCTTGTTGTCCAAAGCCTGAAGGTACCCGATTGCTGCAGCCAGGTAAAAAATGATCTGGCAAACCAGGAGCATTCCGTAAAAAGGATACCTTGTTTGAATATAGATGATGATGTTAAGGATGAATATTAAAGGAAGTAAGAATGGACATACAGCCCACCTGAGGACGCGATGGGAGATGTACTGAAAAGACAATTTTGGGTATTTAAAAATATTCAGCAAAGATTTGAGCATGATGATGGATTGAAAGCCACCCGCTCCAATGCGTATTTTTCTTTTTTGCTCTTCTTTAATGTTGAATGATGGCGCTTCTATTGCAAAGGCATTAGGCTCATATTTAATCTTGTATCCTCGTTCAGCAATTTTCAGGGAGATGATGAAATCATCCAGAAGTACATTCTCCGGGACGTCGAAAAATAATTCTGTTCTTATCGAAAATAATTCACCGGCAGCACCAACTACAGAGTAAAAATCAGAGTCCAGTTTCTTAAGATACGATTCATACTTCCAGTAAAGTCCTTCACCAGCACCCGGAGTGCTACCATTGCTTCCATGCTCCATTACAATTTTTTCCCCAGCTACTCCGCCTACGTCTTTTGATTGATAATGCTTCACAATTTCGCTTACACATGCTGAATTCAAATCAGTATTGGCATCACAGAAAATAACAAAGGGTGTCTTCACAAATTGCATTGCCCTGTTGATGGCAGCAACTTTTCCCCTGCGTTCAGGTTCGTGGAGCAATTTTATTTGGGGATATTCCCGCAAAATTTCGTTTGAATGATCATCAGATCCGTCGGTAATGAAAAGAATTGCAAGTTTTGCAGGAGGGTAATCAATTTTCAGGCAATTCTCAATTTTTCTGCGAATGACGCTTTCCTCATTGTAGCTTGCTATTAGTAGGGTAACATCGGGCATAAACCCCGGATCTAAAGATTTTTTCCTGGGAGAAAACAGGTTTCGTGATTTTACCAATATCCAAACCAGCCCCCCATAAAGGAGGTAACTGTATAAGACTATTATTAGAGAAGCCCAGAATAAGATTTGAAGAAAAATCATGCTATCGCAAAGATTATGAATTGCTGACGAATGAATATTTTTTTTTCACACTATTTGGAAAAATGAATTTTAACCGTATTTTTACCGCTTAGTTATCCTATCGAAAATTCCTACTTGTCAAGATCCTTATAGAATTTCCACTCTGACTCCAGTCTCCCACGTAATAACCTATTGAACAGGACTCAAGTTCCATTTCGTACAAACCTATAAATTATAGAAATGAAAAGGGTATTCTACACGCTTATGTTGATGGGTATTATCCTGGTGAGCAACAAAGCCTATTCCCAGGCAGGAGTATTGGATCCTAATGACCCTGATGTGATTTTCAGCACTAATGATCAAACACCTGCACCTCCTTACAACCAGATAAGCAAATGGGGGCACAAAGTGCGGCTCAATTGGAATCCATATAGCTATGGTTTCAAATCTTATAGTTTTAGAGGGATGTCTTTTCGTTTAAAATTTCCAAAGACGTATCAACCTGGAGTGAATGATGGAAAAAAATATCCTTGTTTTCTTTTTCTACACGGGTTAGGAGAGTGGGCTGAAATTCACGATAACGAATTACAATTAGTACATGGTGCGCAAACTCATGCGCAACACGTAAATAATGGAGATTTTGATGGATTTCTGTTGTATCCACAGAGTAGTTCAGGATGGCTCAACAATTATGATGTAACAGTCCTGGCGCTCCTGGATTCAATGACAAAGTATGTAAAGATGGACCCTGATAGGGTAATTCTTGGTGGGCTTTCTTCCGGTGGCCAGGCTGCATGGGATTATCTAAACAGGCATCCGGAAAGATGGGCCGTTTGTACACCAATCAGTGCTATAAATTCTGCTTCGCCCAATACTTTAGACTGGGTGGCCGATGTGCTTAGCATTCCCATTTGGTTAGCTAATGGTGGAAAAGATAAGGCTCCAACACCCGATCTGATCACTGATATAATGGATGAATACAACTCACTTGGAGGTGATATTAAGCAGTCTTTTTATCCCAATTCAGGACATGGAGTTTGGGATTATTTTTGGGCAGAACCAGGATATTTTCAATATATAGCCGCTGCGCATAAAGCGCAGCCAGTGGTTAAATTCAAGAGAACTGAATTCTGTCCTAATGATCCTGTGAGTGCTGTGATGATACTGCAACCTGGCTTTTACGAGTATGAGTGGCAAAAGGATAATACAACGATTGTTGGAGCTACCTCCGATTCTTATACAGCTACAGCGTATGGTACTTACCGTGCAAGATTCAAAAGAACCAGTACTTCAGATTGGTCAGACTGGTCTCCGCGTCCGATTGTGATAAGCCAAAAACAAGGTACTGTTTCTCCGGATATTCAGGTGGATGGGCTTCATTCCAAAGTACTTCCTGCTCCGGATGGTTCTACATCTGTTCCTCTCACGGTGCCTACAGGCTATCAGTCATACGATTGGAGAAGAGTGAGTGATAATGCCCAGGTCAGTACCTCAAATACATACGTTGCACCTGTAGGTAGTTACAAGGTGATGGTGACAGAACAATTCGGATGCAGCAGTAGTTATTCAGATCAATTCAAAGTGGTAGATGCCAATGGCGCAAATGCTCCTGATAAGGCTACTTCGGTAAATGCAATTGCATTAGGTAATTCTTCCATCCAGGTATATTGGAATAACAATCCGGCCCCCCAGAATAATGAGACGGCATTTGAAATTTACAGGACTACAATTCAGGGTGGCAATTACGTATTGGCTGGAATTGTTTCAGCAGATGTCCTGGAATTTGTAGATCAGAATTTGTCGCCAAACGTAAAATACTACTATATCGTTAGAGCTGTCAATGATAATGGAGCTGCGCCAAATAGTAATGAAGCAAGTGCAACTACTTCATCTGATAATACACCACCATCAGCACCTGAAGGGTTATCTGTTGTTGGTACTACCAGGCATTCTGTTTCCTTATCCTGGTTAGAATCTACAGATGATGTGGGTATCAAATATTACGAGATTTATGTCAATGGTGCAAAGGCATACACAACACCAGAAACAAGTTTTAAGGTGAACAACCTCGATTCATTCCAGAACTATTCTTTCTACGTAAAAGCTGTCGATCTCTCCGGGAACCTCTCCGTTCCAAGCAATCAGGTAGTGGGTTTTACAAAAAATGCGGGATTAGATTATAGTGTGTACCAGGGCACATGGTCTGTATTACCTAATTTTTCTACGTTGACACCAATTGCTACAGGCCACAGTAATAATGTGGATATTACAGTAAGTCCATTGAGCACAAATTATGGAATGGTTTGGCAAGGCTGGGTATATATTCCGGTAAATGCCACTTACAGATTCTACATAGATTCTGATGACGGTAGTGCATTCTATTTAGATAACTGGTATGCTCCGGGACTGACACCAACTATTATTAATGATGGAGTCCATGGAGTCGTCAGCAAATACAAGGATGTCGCTATGACGAAAGGTATGCACAAGATTGGAGTCACATTCTTCCAGGGCACTGGTGGACAAGGCTTGACACTTTCCTGGAGATGCAGCGCTGCAGGATTCAGCAACAAGACTGCAATTCCTGACGCATATCTTCAGGACAGCAACACACCATCAGGTGTAGTACCCGCCATGCCTTCTAATTTACTGGCAACGGCGCTGGCATATAACAAGGTGAGTCTGTCATGGAGTGATAACAGTACTAACGAAACAGGATTTGAGGTGTACCGTAGAGGACCTGGGGACCCTGATTTTGCAATTATTGGTTTGGTTGGTGCTAATACAACCAGCTTTATTGACTCTTCAACTGCCGGAAATACAACCTATTCTTACGCCTTGCAAGCCATCAACAATAATGGAGGCAGTGGCTTTAATCCTAATGACGTAAGTGGAGTGAGCTACAATTATTACCAGGGCTCCTGGAATAATTTACCGGATTTCAATTCCCTGACTCCTGTTTCGACCGGGATGATCAATAATTTTTCATTATCGCCAGCTTTATCAGAAGACAATTTTGCCTTTAAGTATTCTGCTACGCTGAATGTACCTACTGCAGGTAGCTACACATTCTTCACTACGTCTGACGATGGAAGTAAGTTGTACATAGAAAATTTCAACTCTTCCGGGCAGGTTGTAAATAATGACTATTTGCAAGGCCCAACAGAACGATCAGGAACTAAAACATTAACTGCCGGGCCACATAGAATTTATGTAACTTTCTTTGAAAAGACAGGAGGCCAAACACTTGAGGTAAGATGGCAGGGGCCTGGAATTGCAAAGCAACTCATCCCTGATGCTGCAATGGTCAATACAAGAACAGTTGTAACAACACCTGCACCACCTGCTATTCCTGATATTCCCGGAAATGTACAGGTTGCTGTTTTGTCCACAAATAGCCTGCAACTTTCATTTGATGACAATTCAACCCAAACTGGTTATGAGATTTATAGATCTCTTGATAACCAGGCGACATGGAGATTGCTGAATATTTTAAATACTCCCGATGCTAATATCTCGCTCACCGATTCAAGTTTATATCCTAACATGACTGCCTTTTACAAAGTGAGGGCATTTAATACCACAGGGTATTCTGATTATTCGAGTGTTGCTTCAGGAAAGACAGATAACACAAACCCGGTAATAACCCAGTTGGGAAGCAGGTCTGTGTATTATGCTGGTACTACAATAGTGCCGGTGAGCGCTGTTGACCATGATGGGGATAATATGGTCTTCAGTGTAACCGGACTTCCTGCCTTTGCACAATTCAACCCTGTTTCCAACGGAAACGCCAATCTGGTATTCAATACTCAACCAACTAATGCCGGTATTTATAATTTAAAAATAGTTGTAAATGATGGGAATGGAGGTAAAGATTCTACTGAGCTTACACTTTCAGTTACTAATAACAGGCCACCTACTTTGGGTAGAATTCAAAGTGTAACGATGAATGAAGGAGCAGTTGTTGTGAAACCTGTGACTGCCATAGATCCGGATAGATTTACCAATATCAAATACCAAATCAGCAACGGACCATCATTTGTGGAGGGTAGAGAATCGCCCGGAGGTGGATTTTCAGTATTCCTTTCACCTGGATATGCTGATGCCGGAAATTATGAATTTTGGATTGTCGCCAGAGATGGATCTGGTGGGTTTGATTCATCATTGATGAGTGTTACTGTAAATAATGTAACGCCTCCAAGTCAGAAGGTATATATGAATATTTTAAACAATGGATCTACTCCTGTACCTCCTGCTCCGTGGAATAATATTACAGGAACGCTTACTTCAAATCTTCTTGACACAGCCGGAAACATTACTACAACTACAATAACATTCGCTCCTGCTTTTTGGAATACTTCAACAGCCGGAGGCGGCACTGGAAATAATAGTGGTGTTTATATTGACAACGTCATCAGAGATAATTTTTATTTTGGAAGTTTTGGAATTCCTGATACGATAAGAGTTGCATTATCTGGTTTGTCTGCAAATAGCAAATACAATTTAAATCTGTTTTCGGCAAGCACCTACAGCACCGGATCTACAGTTTTCAATATCAATGGGCAGATCAAGTCTATCAACGCGTACAATAATGTTCAGAACATTGCAGGATTCCAGCAAATACAATCTGATGATACAGGTGCGATCTATGTGAAAATGTATAAATCACCAGGCACCTCTATTGGGTACCTTAATGCATTAGTATTGGAAAAGCCTTATGATGATGGCACCAAACCGGTTGCGCCAACGAATTTCTCTGCCTCACCATTACTCAACAGTAAGGTATTGCTCCAGTGGAAAGATGTAGCCTATAATGAATCAGGTTATCTCATTATGCGGTCTGATGCGGTTAATGGCACTTATACGAAATTGAATGAAGGGCAAAATAATGTGAATGATTCAATATATATTGATAGTACAGGAAAAGGAAATATTACCTACTACTATAAAATTCTGGCCTATAACGATTATGGTAATTCTGATACAGTAGGTGCAGTATCTGTAAGCACTACTAATAAGCCACCAACGATAAATGTTATCAATGATGTATTCTTAAAAGAAGGTAGTTCATCAGTAGTGAATATACAGGCACAAGATGATGCCGGTGAGGCACTAACGTTAGAAACTTCCGGGCTTCCATCATTTGCCACCTTACAGATAACAGGTAACGGACAGGCTACAGTTTCAATAAACCCTGTAGCGGGGGATGAGGGAATCTATAAGAATATTACAGTTAAGACTACGGATCCTTTTGGAGCTTCCGCGACAGAACAATTTTCAATTATCGTTTCATCTGATGAACTCAGAACTGTACTGGTTAATTTCGGACCTCCGGGAGGAACCCCTGAACCAGCACCATGGAACAATTACCTGGCATATCCTGCCGGTGGCTTCACTATCAGCAACCTGGTAGATGACATGAACAGCAATACTGGCTTTAATTTCAAGTTTACAACACAATTGAACAGCACAAGTAACTTAGGAATGGCTGATGGAGAGAACAAGGGAATCTATCCGGATAACGTATTACAGACCGCTGTATTAATCAGCACCAATAGCACATATAATATGCAAATTGGAGGATTAGATCCGTCAAAGAAATACAATATAGTATTTCTGAGTAGCTGGAATACAGGAGCACCAGATTCCGCTACATTTACCTCTGGAGGTAAGACTATTGGAATAAATGGTAATTATAATACCAATAAGTCTGTTCAATTGAATGGCCTTACTCCTACAGCAGGTGGCACTATCGATGTTTCGTTTACCAAGACATCGCAATCCGATTTCTTTTATCTGAATGCTGTAGCAATCCAGGAGTATTCCGGTAATCCGGTCCTTAAGCCGGGTAATGTTTATGCATTGCCTACACTTTCTACAAATACAACGAAACTGATCTGGAGTGATAGAAGCAATAATGAAACCGGATATGAAATTTGGAGATCAACTGCCAGGAACGGCACCTATACGCTGGTAACGACTACTGCAGCGAATGTAACCTCGTATTTTGACAATGCATCGTCTCTCGTTCCGGGATCTAACTACTACTATAAGGTTAGAACAAAGTCTGGAAGTAGCTACAGCGATTTTAGTAATATCTCAAGAATTGGGTTAGCTTCAAATCTTGTAGAACTCAATCTGAATGCAGAGGTAGCAAATCACCAGGCCTTGCCATGGAACAATACAGACAACGGTCCATCTGCTGCGGGAACCACAGTTTCTGACATGGTTAATACAAATTATCTAAATACAGGTATTCACTTTGTGATTACGAGGACCTTTAATGGTAAAGGATATGCAGGGGTAGGCATCCCGGGTATATTACCATACAATGTGATGTTCACTAACTATTGGACTGATGCGGGTCAGGTGTCACAAGCAAAATTCACCAACCTGGATCAGAGGAAGACATACAGGATAGGTATTTTCAACAGTGTTGATCTCTCTGGTTCTTATACTGGTGTGTACACCATCAATGGAGTTAGCAAAGCCATAAACGGAAGGATTAATAACTTCAAGATGCTGTATATCGACAATGTAAAACCAGACGAAAATGGCGAGATATATCTTTCTGTATCACCAGATGATGCCTCAGCATATTGCTTCACCAATGCATTTACACTTGAAGGATATGATACGCCTGCCGAAGAGCAGCCAGCACCTCCACCATTTGCCAGAACGGGTATCCAGGGTGATATTGTATCAGTAGGAAATATCCCTGGCAGTGCTTCTAATGATGTGCCAAAAGTACTTCAGCTTTCAGCGTACCCGAATCCGTTTGTAAATTCATTGAATGCGGAAATTGCAATCCCGTCTGATGTGAAGCAGATGACTTTGTCTCTTTATGACATGGATTCAAGGCTTTTATGGAAGGAAGAAGTAAGCGGAGTTGCAGGAAGGCAACACGTCAACATTCCAATTAGCCACCTATTGGCTCCAGGATCTTACATGCTGAAGCTGGCTTCAGATAAAGATGTACAAACGATTAAATTGATAAAAGGGAAATGACGCAGGAGATTTAAAAAAAATCAAAAAATCTGGTACCATGGTACCAGATTTTTTTTGAATTTTACCTTTGGAATAAGAAAACTAAAACCTAATGGATTTATTATATTTTTTAAAAGTATTATTAAGAAGAAAATGGTTCATTATCGGATTGACGCTGCTCGCCATGATTACAGCCTTTACCCTCAAATTTTTTCAAAAGCCATTGTATGAATCAAAGGCGCAGTATTCAACTGGATTTACAATCGATAGGGTGAAGATCGCTGAGGGAAGCCCTGTGGCTGATTTGTATGCTGCAGATACAAAATTTGATAATGTAATTGAGACTTTCAAATCTCCGCGTGTCATTGGTATGATTTCCTACAAGTTGCTGCTCCATGACCTGGAAAGCCCCGGTTCTGCATGGCACCGCCTTTCAGAAAAAGACAAACAAAACAATATACTGAAATCTATCAGTGTTGATACCGTGATGAAAGTCTTGAATGATAGAGTTGATTCAAATGAATTATTGCGTTCGGATATTCCAAAAGAAAGAAAGATCATGGAATATTTAAAGTTGTATCATTATGATTATTACAGTTTGCTTGAAAATTTATTTATTGTGCGGGTTGACAAGACTGATTATTTAAATATCGTTTACCGTTCAGAAAATCCAAACCTTTCAGCCTGGATAGTAAATGCAATGGGTAATGAGTTTATTAATTATTATAAGAACCTCAACTTCCAACGGACCAATGAAAACGTTAGCAATATTCGGGGTATGGAACGTCAGCAACAGGACAAAATAGATTCATTGAATAATAAACTACTTTCTGAAAAAGTGAGCCAGGGAAGCATTGACCCTGCCAGCCTTAGCGCAAGCGCCATGGAGACTGTGAAAGATTTGGAAGGCAAATATGCTGATGAAAAGAGTATCTATGAACTCAATAATAATCGAATATTTTATTTGCAACAACAACTGGATGGCATCCAGAATAAGGCTGGTTCCACTTCGACAAGTAACGCTGAATTGCTGGATTTAATCAATCAAAAAAATAAATTAGAAGCACAACTTATTGCAAAAGGCGGGAACGACCCGGACATGCAGCAGCAAATAACTTCATTGAGAACAAAGATCAATTCCAAGAGTTCCCAGGGTGGCCTTGGTACTAAATTGTCCGACAAGATTTCAAGTTTACAAAGCCAGATCAATGAGGCAACAGCATTGAAAAATGCAGCGTCAGCGACTATGAATGATTATGCTAAAAGGATTGATTATTACAAGGGCCTCACAAGGATCAATCCGGGTAGTGGAGTAAAGATGGAAGTTATCAAAAGTCAATTGGATATTGAGCAAAAACAATTAGCCAACCTGAAAGAAAAATTGAATCAGGCTGAGGGGTTATCGAAAGATGACCCATCTTCAAATTTTACTCAGACATTAGTGGGGCAGCCTGCCGTGGAACCTGAACCCAAAAAAACGATCACTACCATTGGGATTTCTGGTATGTCTATGTTCTTTCTGACATGCTTCACTTTGTTATTTATTGAAGTATTCAATGCATCTATCAAAACGCCATTCAATTTTGAAAAGGTGGTAAGGTTCCGGTTAAGTGGTGTTGTGAACAATATCAAATTAAAGAAAAAGATTCTTTCAGATATTATTATGAACGCCGAAAGAAATAATACCGCTAACGAATACCAGTTTAAAAATAATATCAGGAAATTAAGGTATGAATTGATCAATTCAGGCAAGAAAGTATTCATGTTTACCAGTACAGCTTCTTCTACAGGTAAATCATTTCTGATTGAAGCAATAGCACTGAGTCTTGTATTGACACGAAAAAGAATACTGATCATTGACTTCAACCTGCATAACAATACACTTACCAAAAGATTCAAAGCAGAATTTACTGTGCAACAATTGAACGAAAAATTAAATCCCGGGTTGCCGGCAAATCAACAAAGTTTTTCGTCTCATCCGGAAATAGAAAATATAGATGTTATCGGATGCGAACAAACTTCAGCCTCTCCTTCTGAAATCCTGTTTCGTTTTGATTTCAAAAACTTCATAAACCAGCTAAAGGAAAAGTATGATTTTATACTTGTGGAAACTGCTGCATTAAACAAATATTCAGACACAAAAGAATTGATAAATTATGTTGACCAGGTGGTTACTGTATTCTCTGCTGATCAGGTGTACACCCAGGTTGATAAGATTTCATTGCAGTATATAAGAGATCAAAAAGAAAAGAGTATGGGTGCTATTTTGAATAAGGTGTTTACTGAAAATATGAAGTATTAATTTCATTGCAAAAAAAATCAACTAGAAAATCATGGGTTGACTTTGCGCGCGGAGTCGCTATTATACTGGTAGCTTACCGGCATGTATTTGAAGGGATCAAAAGCTCTGGGATACCGGTCGATCATTATATGTATCTCGAACATTTCAACATCATGTTTTTTAGTTTCAGGATGCCCTTGTTTTTTATCGTTTCCGGAATATTTCTTTCAGCAAGTTTTGCAAAAAGAGGATTACGCAAATATGTGGGCAACAAAGCTAAAGTGATATTGTACCCTTATTTTGTTTGGGGAATCATTCAAATCACACTACAGATTATTTTCAGCAAATATGTAAATGGTCAGAGAGAACCATTTGATTATTTGTATTTGCTATATCAGCCAAATGAGATAGAACAGTTTTGGTATTTGTATGCATTATTCAACGTGAGTGTTCTGTATGTAATCCTGAAGTATGTTTTGAAAGTGCCTGCATGGTTTCAATTCACACTTGCTATCGCAATGTTTTATGCTGCGTCAGTAATTCATCGTAATGATATTAACCTTGGGCCGCTTCCTGATATTTTTCACAATTACGTTTTTATCCTGATAGGCGATGTACTTCATAAATGGATCAGCGATGAAAAATATACCAAATGGTTGAACGAATGGAAGACGTTTGGATTTCTTGCCATTCCGTTTGTCATTTCACAGGGATATTTTTTATTCAAAAACCTTCAGTATGCTGGAATGAAATACAGATACGTTGAATATTATCAACCATTTTTATTCTTTATTATTGCTATTGTAGGTTGCACGTTTGTAATCAGTGGTTGCTTTTTATTGCAACGATACGACAAGCCGTCATGGCTCAAAGTCATTGGTAGGTATTCCTTGTATATTTATGTTTCACACGTCATCGTATTCGCTGCCTTACGTGCCCTGCTTACAAAAGTTTTACACATTGATAATGTTCCAATTCTTTTGGTAACAGGAATTATTGCCGGATTATTAGTTCCGGTAATTCTGTTCAGGTTGTGTCAGCGATGGAATATGGAATGGCTTTTTACGCTTGATAAAAGCAGTACTCCGCAATATCCAGGAAAGAAGAGGGTAATTTCAAATGCTGGATTATTAAACCAACAATGAAAACATTAAACTTAAAAGGGGCGTTTAAACCCGGAATATACAATGGTCTTCAAAAGGTATCCATTCCTCTCTTTGGAGTTTTGAGTACCGCATTGCTTGCTCACAAAGCATTGACGAAATCTGACATGGGCGTCTGGGTCAATTTCTTAGCCATTACTACATTCGTAGAAATGTTCAGGAGTGGAATCGTTCGGACATCATTGATAAAGTTTATCAATTATTCCAAAACAACCGAACATAGTGAGATCATGTCAGCAGCTTTCTTCTTGAATGGAATCATTTCTGTTCTATCTGCTGTCATTTTGTTTTTTGGAGGGGGAGCAATTGAAGATTTCCTCAATTCTCCCGGTTTGAATTCCATGTTTCACATTTACATTATTACACTTTTGTTTCTGATATTCTTTTCACACATTGAGTGGCTGATGTATGCACATCTGCGATTCAAAGAATTATTTTACACCTACCTGGTAAGACAAGGAGGCACTTTTACGCTTATCCTTATTTATTACCTGGTAGCTGGACAGGTGCTTCTCGATACACTTGTAGTTATTTACACTATCGGCGTTATTATGGGAATCGTAGCAGGCTATTTTTTTATGCAGTCGTATTTTAGGTTGAGGTTTGTTTATTCATTGAATTGGATTCGTACACTCTGGAATTTTGGAAAATTTGTATTTGGTTCGAATATTTTCACTTTGATATTCAGAAATGCTGACCAACTATTACTTTCCAATATTTCCGCAAATCCGGGAATGGTAGCTTCACAGAATATCTCAATGCGGATTATCAACATTGCAGATATACCTTCCCAGGTTATTGCTGATATTTTATTCCCCAAAAACAGTAGCCCCGAATTAGCGAATCAACCGGATTCCATTAAGAGTAACTACGAAAAGGCCGTTGGCGCCGCGCTTTCGGTCATCCTTCCTTTTGTCTTGATTATACTCTTGTTTCCAAAGTTGATAATCACCATTCTTGTAGGTCCCCAATATTATGATGCTATACCTTATCTGATGCTCATTACATCTGCCATATTATTCCAGGCCTTTCTTAAGCAGACGGGAGTAATCTTTGATAGCAGCGGACGGCCACGGATTACCTTTACTATTGCTGCTTTGATTGCTATTGTTCAAATTGCCGCGTGTTATTTTTTTATTAGCCATTACCAATTGATGGGAGCCGGGTATGCATTAATTGCCACCCATATATTTGGATTCGTTATTTCTCAAATATTGCTATACAAGTTTTTTAAAGTAAATTTTCTGAATAGTTTTAAGTATTGCTTTCAATTCTATCCTTTGATTTTTAATATTGTGATAGCTAAATTTTCTTCTAAATACAAAACGATCAATGAATAATATGGATATTATCATGTTTGGGCTGCAACCATGGGATATTGAAATTGGAAGCAATTTCAAGAATATGGCTGATGTGATGAGCAGGGATAATAGGATATTATATGTAAACAGGCCACTCGATAGAATTACGAGATGGCAGATGCGCAATGATAAGAAGACAAAAAGCAGATTGCAGAGTATTGCTAAAACGGATAATCATTTGCAGGAAATACAAAAGAACCTTTGGGTGCTCAATCCGAGGATCATTCTTGAATCTATCAATTTTTTGCCGCCAGGATTTTTATATAGATTTTTCAACAAGAGGAATTCGCAGAAGGTGGCCAATGAAATTGACAAGGTTATTGAGGAATTAGGATTTAAAAAAGATGTACTCATTATCGACAATGATTTTTTTAATGGGTTGTATCTGAAAGAAATGTTGAAGCCGCGATTCACATTATATTATCTGAGAGATTATCTGAGATCGCAGCAATATTTTAAAAAACATGGTGCCCTCTCAGAACCCGCAATGATTGCAAAAGCTGATGCAGTGGCGTCGAATTCATTGTATCTGAATTCTTATGCAGGAAGTATGAATCCAAAATCATATTATGTAGGCCAGGGTTGTGAGGTAGATGCTTTTATTAAGAAACCTGGAGTAATTCCGAATGAGATGAAAGGGCACACCAGGCCTGTTGTTGGATATTGTGGCATGCTTACATCCCGAAGACTTGACATTGAATTGCTGGTACAAGTTGCCAGGGCTTTGCCTGAATTTGACTTTGTTTTCGTTGGCAAGGAAGATGAGGAGTTTCAGGCTTCAGACCTGCATAGTATTTCGAATGTTCATTTTTTGGGAGCAAAAGAACCCAATGAACTTCCCGGGTACGTGCATTGCTTTGATGTATGTATGAATCCACAATTGGTGAATCAGATGACTATTGGTAACTATCCGAGAAAAATTGATGAATATCTTGCTGCCGGAAAGCCAACAGTTGCTACAAGTACTGAAGCGATGATGGCTTTCAAAGATGTTGTGTACTTATGCAAAACCCCGGAGGATTATGTGCACAATATCCGGCTGGCTTATGATGAGCGAAATGACGTGTCAATAATTGAACAGAGAATTCAGGAGGCGAGCCAGCATACCTGGGAAGCATCTGTGTCATTGATTTATGATATCTTAAAACGGCATCTATGAAAGATGAAAAAATAATGGAAGATGAATTACCACATGAACAAAGGAGTAATATCCTGACGGAAATTATTTCCTTGTTGTATGTAACAATCATTTTAGTTGCACTTTTCTTACAAGTTCTTTTTGGATAATCTAAAACTGATCAGCCAGTATGAAAATTCAAAGCGTATTGATAAGAGAAATTTTTGAACGGTCCCTGATGTCTGTGTGGGGTAAAATGTTTCTTGCTTGCCTTGCGGTTGGTGTTGGTGTTTTGTCTTACATGGGATACTATCTTATTCCACTTGCAATCGTGGTTCTATTGGCAGGATGCATCATTGGATATTACTGCCTTTTCAAGCCATACATCGGATTTTATATTCTCACTTTCATTGCTTTTTTTGCATTTTATCCTAATCATATTCTGAACAGGGATTTGCCATTAAGTACCGTCGTGGAAGTTTTGGTGTGGATCGTGTTTATTGGAAGCATCAAAGAACGTGCGCCGGATGGTATGAAGAATAATTTGCTTTCCGCTCCGGTGTCGGTGATGTTTATTATCTATACCGGATATCATATTGTTGAGTATTTTAATCCGAATCTTGGAGTAAAAGACGGATATTTTTTTGTGATGAGAAAGTATGTAATGTTCGTTTTTATTTACATACTTGGTTACCGATTGGTGAACACACCTCAAAGGTTCAGACAGTATTTGAAGTTTTGGATCATCATGGCTGTTGTAGGTGCTTTGTACGGATGCTATCAGCAATGGTTTGGATACTTGCCCCAGGAAATCCGTTATCTTCAAAAGAACCCGAGGGAATATGCGCTGTTATTTCAGGGTGGGCAATTGCGCAAGCTTTCTTTTTTTTCTGATGTAGTTACTTTTGGTGTCATGTCAGGATCTACGTGTGTTATAACTGTCATCCTGGCTATTCACGAAAAAGATAAGAAGAAAAGGAATCTTTTGATTCTCGGATCTATTTTCCTTTTACTGGGTATGTCTTATACCGGTACCCGTACCACCAACGTCATCTTGCCAATTGGAATTTCTCTCTATATTCTGATGACCATCAGGCGAAAATCTACCTTGATTACAATCTTTGCGTCTTTCATGTTTATTTTGATTGTATTGTTTGCTCCGATTCACAGCAACAAAACACTCAACCGGGTCAGGAGCACCTTTCGCACGAATGAACCATCCCTTGATGTGCGCAACGATAACCGTCATCACATTCAGCCCTACATTTATGCACATCCGATAGGAGGTGGTTTGGCAAGTACAGGGTTACCTGGCAGAAGGTTTAATCCGGATCATCCTTTGGCCGGATTCCCGCCTGATAGCGGGTTGCTGCAGATTGCACTTGAAATCGGTTACATAGGTCTGGGCTTCACCATCATCTGGTACATGTTGATTATTTATCAATGCATATATATTGCATTCAGAGCAAAAAACCAGGAGTATAAGATTTATGCGACAGCCATAGGATGCTGCCTGATCAGTATTATGGTTACCCAGTATTCCCAGGCTTCAATAGGTCAAATTCCAAGCGTTATTTTTTTCATGTCAGTGATTGCGATTGTCCGAAGACTCCAGGAATTTGATAATTTAGGACTATCATAAAAAAAGTTATATTGCTTAATTCTTTCAAGGTTATAATTTTATAAAATGCGAATTTTTCTATCATTAATTCTTATTCTTAGTTGTACCACAATTAGCGCTCAAAGAATCAACCAGGTACCGGACACGCTGCGTAAACCGGAGGCAAGTGATAAAACAGCAAGAATTGTACAGAATGACGGGCAGAATGTTGTAACTGCAGAAGATGTTGTCAAAGACCATCTCGTGAAAATCGCTTTGAGAAATCCTGCATTTACCATCGATGATGCCAATATCAGGATTGCCGAATTGAATAGAAAGAGAGCGGGCGCCAGTTGGCTGAGTTCAATAAACCTGGGAGGAAACGTCAATGAGTTTGTAATTAAGAATTCACCTGCTGCCAGTTTTTACCCGAAGTATAATGCAGGACTTACTGTTCCATTGGATATTTTTTCAAGAGTGAAAAACGAAAAGGGTGTAGCCGATCAAAATATCATTATTGCGAAAGCGACAAAAGAACAAAGAGAAAGACAGATCAAAGCAGAAACTTTGACCAGGTATGAAACATTCAAAGAAAAATCTGACCTTGTTGCCTTACAAAATGTTGTCCTGGCCAACAATCTTTCTGATTATCAGCTTGCACAAAAGAACTTTGAAGATGGTTCGATCACGATTGAAGCACTTAATTCCATATATCAGAATTATATGGGTGAAAAAAACAAGATGGTAACCTATAAGAAGGACCTGAATATTTCGGTGGTCCAATTGGAAGAAATCCTTGGAATGCCTCTGGAAAAAGCCGCTCCGGGCTTACTTGTTAAATAAGTTTTTCAGACTTTACTGTTAGTTTTAACCTTTCATTTGGGTAGGTCAACCGATTGAGAATAAATGCTTTTTTTTCGATCATGGGTCTTATCAGATTTTTTATCCACAATGTGGATAAAAATGAGGGGCTAAATACAATAGTTTTTACTTTTTTTGCACAAAATATTTTGTAGCCGGAAACCGTTACAAATCCAATATCCTAAGAGTTTTTGCCTGTTTGGCTGTATTTTGTATTATCCAATATCATTGACTTTGAATCAAATCAATAGCCTATTAAAAACCAAATAATGAAAAACCGCTTTCAGTTTCTCTTATTTTTCCTATTTTCTCTCCTTAGTTTTTCAAAAGTATTTTCCCAACAAACGCTGATCAATGTAAACGGATGGAATGCATATGTGTATTTGCCGTCTGATTACAATTCAAACTCTAACAGTTATCCGACAATTATTTTTATTCCGGGAACCGGTGAAGTAGGCTCAGATGCAAGCCGGGTTATAGCAAATGGTCCTGGTGCGTATGTGAGCCAGGGCTGGGATGGTACAGCGTTGGGAGTTAAGTTCATTATCATAAGCCTTCAGCCTCCATCAGTGTGGCCAGGTACATCTGAAGTCAAGTCCCGTGTTGATGCTTTAAAATCTAAATACCGGATCGGTGATTTATATATGACCGGATTAAGTATGGGTGGTTGGGTATCGATGAACTTTGCTACCACCTATCCTAATGAACTTAAGAAAATTGTAAGTGTAGAAGGTGCTGATATCGGATACAAAATGGATCTGAGCCAGTTATGGAAGGGCTTTGCTCTTGCCGGTGGCAAGATGATCAACTTTGAACAACAAATGGATTATCGGGTAGGCGATATGGCTGTTGCAGCAATGAATCAGTGGAGCAGCGGGTCTGCACAATATTTAGTAACCAATTATGGAGGTGGAGGACATTGCTGCTGGAGTTCATTTTACGGAGGAGGAGGCACTCAGCCTGGTGTTTATAACCTTATGGGACAGAACCAAAACTTGTATGAATGGATCGCACGTGACTATGTTGGCGGAGGAGGTCAAACGAATTTAAGTCCAAGTGCGAATGCTGGATCCAATGTTGTAATCACATTACCTCAAAACTCTGTGAAACTATCCGGCAGTGGAAACGATCCTGATGGTAGCATTGCATCTTACGAATGGACAAAAATATCCGGCCCTGCTTCATTTAATTTTACCAGCAGTACCTCTGCAACCACAGATGTCAATAATCTTGTAGCCGGAGTTTACCAGTTCCAGTTGAAAGTAACAGATGATAAAGGAGCAACAGCAACAGCTACAGTGAATGTAACTGTGAATGCAGCAGCCAACCAGGCACCGACAGCCAATGCAGGAACTGATGTTACCATCACACTTCCACAAAGTTCAGTAACGCTCAGTGGTAGTGGAAACGATCCTGATGGTAGCATTGCATCTTACGAATGGACAAAAATATCCGGCCCTGCTTCATACAATTTTACCAGCAGTACCTCTGCAACCACAGATGTCAATAATCTTGTAGCCGGAGTTTACCAGTTCCAGTTGAAAGTAACAGATGATAAAGGAGCAAC
>JBDHYH010000065.1:0-22278 GCA_039811325.1 Chitinophagaceae bacterium
TGTCTAAACAGTATTACAGTCACCCTGCCTTTGGAAACTATCCTGTGGTGGGTGTCAACTGGAAACAGGCTACGGCATTTGCAGAATGGAGGACTCAATACCTTAATGGATATCTGCAAGGCAAGAAGCGCTCTACCGAATCTCCGTTCCGTCTTCCTACTGAAGCTGAATGGGAATATGCGGCACGTGGTGGTCGTTCACAAGCTCCTTATCCATGGGGTGGACCCTACCTCAGAAACAGGAAAGGATGCCTGATGGCCAACTTTAAACCAGGCCGTGGTAACTACCCCGAAGATGGTGGATTCTACACAGTTCGTGCCGATGCATATTGGCCTAATGATTTCGGACTGTACAATATGGCAGGTAACGTAGCCGAATGGACTTCTTCATTGTATTATGAAGGTGGATATAACTTCCAGCATGACATGAACCCTGATATCAGGTGGAATGCAAAAGACCAGGATCCTCCGCGTATGAAGCGTAAAGTGATCAGGGGCGGTAGCTGGAAAGATGTAGGTTACTTTCTGCAGACAAGTACTCGTACTTATGAATACCAGGATACCTCTAAATCATATATCGGTTTCCGTTGTGTAATTGATTTGCCACCAGCAACCGGTAAAAGAAAATAAAACAACCAAAAAAAATAATAGTGGCAGACCCCAAGCTGTCAAACAATTCCAAAGAAAACAATTTATAGAATACATTTTTAGTTCCCAAAATTTTACGGCCTGTATTAATTAATTCTTCAGAAAATTAATATAGGCCTTTATTGTCGGAACTCACTAACCCAAAAATTCCAACCAAACAAACTTTAAAATTCAATTATTATGTCTCAGTCTCGTCAAGCTCCTCAAAGAAGTTTTTTAACACTCGTAGATGTGTTTGTAAGTGCCGGCGCCGGTGTTGTAATATTCGCAGCATGGGCCAAACTTACCCACCAGTCTTATGCTGATACTATGCTCACAGTAGGTATGTGGACAGAAACAGCCATCTTCCTTATTTATGCTGTTATCGAATGGGTAAAACCACACAAACACGACAGCGATCATGCACCAGCAGTAGCAAATGTAACCAGCCAGGCTTCACCATTGAAATCTATGGAAGATATGATGAAAGAAGCCGAGATCACTCCGGCAAATATGAAACGTCTCGGAGAAAACTTCCAGAAATTGGGTACCACTGTATCCCAGTTGGGTGAAGTAGGAGATGTAGTGAAATCAACTGGTGATTTCTCTGCAAAAACCAAAGAAGCCAACAATGCTTTGGGTATGATGAAGGAAGCATTTATGAATTCCGCAAATACCATGAGCAACTTTAATACAGCAGCAGATAGTGCACGCGGATTTAAAGACCAGGTTCAGGTGCTGACCAAGAATTTGGGTTCATTGAATACTATTTATGAACTTGAATTGAACGAGAGCAATAACCACCTGAAAACATTGAACTCCTTCTACGGAAAAATGGCTAAGGCAAGCGAAGTGATGGTAACCACTGTAGAAGATGCTCAGAAAACAAAAGAACAGATCAACGCTCTTGCAAACAATCTTGGCAAACTGAACCAGGTGTATGGCAATATGCTGAGTGCAATGCAAGGAAGACAGTAGTCTGTTTTATAAAATCCAATCTAACCCTAAAGAATTTAAATTAAGATATTATGCCATTACCTAAAGAACCGCGGCAGAAGATGATCAACGTAATGTACCTGGTACTTACTGCCATCCTTGCGCTGAATGTTTCTAATGAGGTGATCACTGCCTTTAAGGTAGTGGACAAGAGTCTGATAACCTCCAATGAAATCATCAGTTCCGGAAACGAAACCCTTTATAAATCTCTCGAAGCAAAGGTGAACGACCCTCAATCAAGAGAGAAAGCATTGATATGGGAACCAAAAGCTCTGGATGCTAAAAAGTATTCTGCTGCCATGTACAATTACTTAGATAGCCTGAAATTAGAATTGAAGAAAGCTGCCGACTTGCGGATTAAAGAAGACGGCTCAGAAGATTATCGTGAAGATAACTTAGATGCTTCTACCAGGCTGTTTGAAACCAAAGGTGTAGGTAAGGAACTGGAAAGCAGGTTGAATCAGTATCGCGAAGCTATGTTGAATATAGATCCGGATATTCGTAAACAATTTGAAAAAAACTTCCCGGTGAATACGAGCACCAAAGACTTTAAAACCAGGGAAGGAAAGACAAAGGATTTTACACAGACCTATTTTCACATGACACCAACAGTAGCCGCATTGACCATGTTGAGTAAGTTTCAAAACGGTGTGAAGAATGCTGAAAGCGAAATAGTAACTTATTGTCATAACCAAATAGGCGCTGTAAAAGTAATTTATGACCAGTTTGCCGCATTGGTAGGGCAGAGTTCCAACTATGTAATGCCCGGTCAGAAAATTGATATCACTGCAGGTGTAGGAGCCTACAGCAAAGCTGCTCAACCCCAGATCACCATTGGTGGTAGTCCGGTGGCAGTTGGGCCTGACGGACGTGCTCAATACACCATTACAGCTTCAGGCGCAGGCAGCAAGTCCGTACCCGTGGTAGTAACTTATACCAAGCCTGATGGAACCAAAGAGACTAAGACATTCCCGGTAGAATATACCGTGGGTACCCCAGGTGGCTCCGCTGTAATGCTGGATAAGATGAATGTATTTTATATCGGTGTCGACAACCCGGTTACGATCTCTTCCGGAACAGGATGGGATAAAACAAAAGTGTCTATGAGTGGTGGTGCCTTGACCTCTGCCGGTGCTCCCGGCAAATTCAAGGTGAAAGTGACCAGTGTAGGAAAGGCTGCAATCACCGTGAATGCTGATGGTAAGGTGAGCACTTATGATTTCAGAATCAAGCAGGTACCTAACCCAATTTTGATGGTTGGACCAAGCGATGGTGGTCGTGTACAATCTGTAATGTTCAAGAACCAACGGTTTGCACGTGCTGATTTGAAAGATTTTGACTTTGATTATCATTATAACATTGTAGGAGCTACTGTTTATTTCTCCGGTGCTAATTTTTCCAACATTCAGCAAAGAACAATTAATAATGGTAACCTGGAATCTTTGAATGCAGAGTTGGCTAAATGTATTCCGGGCACAACAGTTACATTTGACAATATCAGGGTGCAGGGGCCAGGCGGGCCAGTGAAATCTATCCCTGCAGTTGGATTTGTTTTGTATTAATAATTAAATAAGAAAATAAGTTAGACATAGTATTCTATTTTGAAACTATGCATCATCATTAGAGCATAAATAAACAACACATGAAAAAGATTATTGCAAATTGTCTGTTCGCTTTTCTCTGTGCCGGTTTAGTAGCAAATACTGCTTCTGCCCAGAAAAAACGTACGGTGAAAAAGAGGCCTACTGCTAAAGTAACTCAAACCAAACCGAGTCAGAATGCACTGGTGGTGAAGGATACTGTGGTAGTGCCACCTCCGGCGCCGGTGATCGACAGCCTTCCTGTGGAAGTTGTCAAAAAATCTTTACGCAATGACGATGCCATCGAAAGGAACCTTGTTAAGGACAGAATGCCTTTGCCGTATGAAAACCTGCGCGAAGACGATGCGATATACAGGCAAAAATTGTGGAGAGACATTGACACTCGTGAAAAAATGAATTTGCCTTTTCGCTATTCAGCAAATGAAGACAATGGAAATCAAAGATTCATTTCTATTCTCTTTAAAGCGATACAGGATGGTCAGGACAATGGTGGCGTAACTGCTTTCAGTGCTGTGGACGATCGCTTTACTACTCCGATGACGAAAGCAGAATTGGCGAAAATAATCGCGGGCGAACCGGTGACTGTACCTCTGTACGACACACTGGGTCTTATTACCGGTTACAAAACGACCGCACCTGAAGTAAACCTGGATTCATTTTATAAATTCAGGATCAAAGAAGAAGTAATCTTCGATAAAGAAAGCAGCAGGTTGTTCTGGAGAATATTGGGTATAGCCCCTCTGAAAAATATCTACACATCCACAGGTACTTATCTTGGTGAAACAGAAATGTTCTGGGTGTATTATCCTGATATGCGTCCCATCTTTGCCAAGTATGAAGTATATAATGGGAAGAACTATGGTGCGAGAATGAGTTGGGAAGAATTGTTTGAAAGCCGTATGTTCTATGGCAGAATCGTGAAGAGCACCATTGACAACCCTTATGACCAATACATTAAGAACCAGATGGGCTTCAAGAATAGTTCCATCCTTCAATTGCTGGAAGGAGAGAATATTAAAGAGAAAATTTTTGATTACGAACAAAACCTCTGGAGTTATTAACCAGCATATAATTGAATTAAGAAAAAAGGGAAGCAATTGCTTCCCTTTTTTCGTTTGTTTGTTATCGTTAGTTCATCTATTCTCTGAATGCTTCCCTGGCAATTACAATTTTTTGAATCTCACTTGTACCTTCACCGATGGTGCATAATTTGCTGTCGCGATAAAATTTTTCCACAGGGAAATCTTTAGTGTAACCATAACCTCCAAAAATCTGTACGGCATCTGTTGCGACTCTTACTGCTACTTCACTGGCATAATACTTCGCCATTGCTGATGCTTTTGTAACCTTCTTATGCAGATTCTTCAGTTCGCAAGCCTGTTCAATCAATAGACCTGCAGCAATTATTTCAGTTGCCATATCAGCAATTTTGAAAGAAATGGCCTGAAAATCTGCGATAGGTTTACCGAATTGATGGCGCTCTTTGGAGTAAGTAACAGACGCATCATAAGCGCCTCTGGCAATTCCGAGTGCCAGAGCTGCAATTGAAATCCGTCCGCCATCGAGCACTTTCATGGCTTGTACGAATCCTTCACCTACTTCACCAAGGCGGTTACTATCAGGAATCACACAATCCTCAAAAATCATCTCAGCCGTTTCGCTGGCACGCATGCCCAGTTTATTTTCTTTTTTCCCTCCTCTGAATCCTTTTGTTGTTCGTTCTACCACAAATGCTGTGGCAATATTTCTAGTGCCCGGTTCGCCGGTACGGCAAATAACTACAGCAACATCGCCACTAATTCCATGTGTGATCCAGGTTTTGGTGCCGTTGATGATCCAGTGATCACCGTTTTTTACAGCTACACATTTCATATTACCCGCATCGCTTCCTGTACCGGGTTCTGTAAGCCCCCATGCGCCAATCCATTCTGCAGTAGCAAGTTTGGGTAAATACTTTTGCTTCTGCTCTTCATTGCCAAAGGCCAGGATGTGGCCGGTACACAGGGAATTGTGCGCAGCGAGTGAAAGCCCGATTGAACCATCTACCCGTGCTATTTCCTGTATAATAGCATTGTATTCAAAATAGCTCATGTTCGAACCGCCATATTCTTCTGGCACCACTACACCCATCAATCCGAGTTGGCCCATTTCCTTAAAAATGTGTACAGGAAATCTCTGTGCTTCATCCCATTCCATTACATGAGGCCTGATATTTTTTTCGGCAAATTCACGTGCTGTTGCGGCTACCTGTTCTGTCAGTTCACTTCTTGAAAAATTCATATCATCTTATTGAAGGCTCACAATATACTCTAATTTATGTTGAGCCTGGAAATACACTTCCTATAGTGATGGAAGTACCTATCGAACGATAGCTCCTGAAACGTTTTGTTTATTTTACAACAAGGTATGGTTGTATTTTCTTAAAGAGCATATCATCAACAATGTGGATTTTCTTTAGGTCATCTAATGACTTGTAGGTGCCATTTTGGTTTCGGAACTGTACTATTGCATTGGCGACGTTGTAATTGATGTATGGATGTGATTGAAGTTCATTAATACCAGCTACATTAATGTCCATTTTTTTTGTATCTATTACTTTTAATTCAAGGAACGGTTTGATTTTTTGAAAGACAGAATCAGGAAGAAAGCGTGTTTCTCCTACTTGTTCGACGGAATAAAACCCTCCTAATTTTTCACGAAAGGTTATAATGCGTTGTGCAAGTTTGCTCCCGATTCCGGGTAGTTTAATGAATACTGATGTATCCGCCTTGTTGATGTCTATGATTTCATAATGCTTTTTGGTAATGGTTTCATTCTTAAAAACAGCAGGTTGTAATGAATAATCTTTTGTGACAGGTATGGAGGTATTGCCATCATGTTTGATTTTTACAAAAGGGATGAGTCGTTCGGCATCTTCTTTGGGAAGGGTGTAGATTTTCTTTAGGTCTTCAGGTTTTCTGAATATTCCTCCTTTCGATAAATATTTCTTAATGGTGGCTGCTACATTCTTATGAACACCCAATTGCTGCCATTGCTCTATGGTAATGACATTAGGGTCAAAATAAAAAAGATGCACCTCTGAAGTTGCATTTTCAATATCTCTGGAGTACGAGTGGGATGGAGTATTTGCAGAATCCTTGAAGAGTACTTTGAGCTGCTTGATTGTTTCCTGAGTTTTAGCAGTGTCTGGATTTCTTTCCTTTTTCAGATATGGGAATACCAAAGGGGCCAGTAAGGTAATTGCAATCAGGCCTGTTAATACAAAAATTCCTATCCTGTCTTTTTTCGAAAAGGTGAGATACTCCGTTACAAATTTTTTCCACATGGCGAGAAATATTTAGTCTCGGGGCGAACTATTATTTCTTTTCTATGGGATATTGGACTATAGAAAAACCGAGTTACCTGATCAGTGTAAACGTCCCTTTGCCAACAATCAAATTTCCAAGATAATCTATTCCTTCGGCCGTCCATACGAATGTGTCATTATCCTGTGGCCTGCCTTTGAATACACCATCCCACCCTTTTCCTATTTGCTGCGTCGTAAAGATGAGTTGGCCGGTTCTATTATAGACATTGAAATATTTCATTGACTTCATCCCTATCGCTATTGGTTTCAAAATATCATTCAATCCATCATTATTTGGAGTAAAAGCATTTGGTACATAAAACCCCGGTTTCAGCTTATATACTTTCACCATGATGGTATCGGTATCTACACATCCTCCTTCTGCCACAATTCTAACTACGTATTCCTGATCACTGCTCAGCAACGCTATGGGGTTTTGAATGAAGGGATTGTTAAGCCCGGTAGATGGAGTCCACAGGAAGTTCTCAGCTTCTGACTGTGCAAAGAGTTGTAACGGTTGATCCACTACTATGGCCGTGTCTCTTGGCCCTGCGTCAACAAATGGAACAATCACTTTTACCAGAACAGTGTCATAGGTAGGTTTGGGACACCCCAGTACATCATTGACCTTAACGACATATTGAATAGAACTCAAAGGTGATGCGATTGGATTGGGAACCTGGTTATTGGTCAGATAGGCTGCCGGTTGCCACTCATAAATACTGCCTCCGCTTGCCAGGAGTTGGGTTGATGTGTTGATGCAAATAGCTGTGTCTTGTCCTGCATAAGCATTAGGATATGGAACGGTTCTCACATTTACTGAACCTCGCGTGTTGCATTTACCAATGGATGCTGTTACCTGGTAAGTAGTATTGGCGGGAGGAATCGCTGTTGGAAATTTTACAACGTCTGAAATTAAAGATGCGGAAGGCGTCCATTGATAATGCAACCCGTCACTCAATGGGCGAAGTACCAGGCTATCTTTGAGGCAGATCGTAGTATCAGCAGGCATCTTTAATGAGACCTGGCTCACCACTTTTACAACCACAGAATCTATATTGTTGCATCCCCGGCTTTCTTCATAATTGGCATAATAAGTTGTAGTAACATCAGGACTCACCAGCGGATTAAAGCTGTTAATATTATTGATATTATAATTAGGTGTCCAGATAACAGTGCCGGTTCCGGAAGCATTCAACTGGAGCGTATCAATATTGCAAATGAGCGTATCATTTGTTACGTTGAATGGCGGTTTTTTCAAGAATGTAAGCGTATCTGTAAATGTTTTTTGACATCCCTTTGACGAGGTAATTGTAAGTGAAACAGGATAGTCTCCTTCCTGGGTAAAAGTATATTGTGGGTTTCGAACAACAGAAGTATCAGATGTTGTTCCCGGAACGCCAAAATCCCATTTCCAGCCTGTAATGCTTCCGTACCGCGTAGTGGATCTGTCTGTAAAGAAGATATCAGAGTTGATGCATCTTCCATCCGAAATAAAATCTGGCCTGAATCCCGGATATACCTTGACCTCCTGTGAGGTAGAGTCTGAGCAGGGTTGGCCGCGATTGACTACTAATTTATAAATATAAACTCCAGTGTCGGAATATTGATGACGGGGAGTTGCAAGAGTAGATGTATCAAGTACCCCTGTTGTGGGATCACCAAATTCCCAGTAAAAAGTCTTGTTCAATGGTGAAAAATCACTATTGGAAAAGCTAACAGTAAAACTATCGCACTGAACTGGCTTTGGATCCAGCCGCGCAGTAGAAAAGTCACAATTAGTAACATTGACTATGAAATCTTTTTGGTTGGTTGTTATCAACAGCCCTTTGCGGTAGGAAGTCACTGCCACAGTCACAAGGTATCTGCCTATGGGTGGGGCTACACCACTGATTACGCCTGTTGCAGGGTCTATTGTGGCACGGTCACCTAAAGGTGTAAATGCCGTGTACCCGTTCCTGTAACCTACTGCAGAGTAAGGCGGTGGTTGTGGGTTGATATTTGTTGCGTTTCTGGTAGGGCCACCATCGTAAGCCGATGTGAAGGAATATACGAGCGAATCTTTGTCAGGGTCATTGGCCCCAAAGTTTAATGAGAATGGTTTACCTCCGCAGATAGCATCAATACTTGTTGCAAATTCCGGGCTGGTATCGGCCATCGAAGGAATATTACAACTAAAGGTGCTCCCTGTACTGTTACCGCCATTATTAAAAATATTTTCTATTGGAGAAACCCTGCAGCAAGTTTGATAGGCCGCGGTGTACCCGGCGCTATTCACCGGAAGGTCTATCACCAATTCGTACCTGGCTACATGGTAGCTGAGTGTAGGTGCTGATGTGATGCATGGAGGGAAAGGGTTTACAATGACATCCTCTTCAGAGGTTTTGAATACATCAAAATAGGAACTGACACCCGGATACTGCAGTTTGGTATCATTATCAAAAATTCCGATATACACGTCAGCGGGCATTGCTGCGGCATCTGGTGGTGAATTTTGATCGCGAAACAATTTCAGGATGATCCTGAATCGAAGAGTGTTTGGCTGTGTTCCTGCACCCAGATATTGGTACACCATTTCACCACCAATGATATGCTTCGCATAAGTAGGTTGAACAAAGAGAAAAATTAAGAGGATAATAAACAATTTTTTCATACAGAGTACTTCATTGCTTAAAAGCGGAAAGCTAAAATTCGCAATTTTTTTGCGGAAATGGAAGTTCTGAATGAATTATATTTTACCTGGAAAATGTTTCCAGAAACAAGAGCATGGCTTCATTTGTTTTGTCGGCATCTTCCCACATGCCCATGTGCCCGGCATCATCCAGAATATTTATTGAAGAAATGGAGGGCAAATGGCATTGTTTCAATGACAAGTCAAGGGGAATCGCATTATCATGCACGCCAATCATAAATAATACAGGGAGGTCGGTAGCAGCCAGGATTTCTGACGAGTCTGGCCTGCTGATCATTGCCTCATAATACTGGATCAATGCTTCGTCTGGCTCTGTGATAGCGAGTGAAAAGAGTTCATTGACCAGTTCGGGATGTGCCATTCTGCTTCTCTCTGAAAACATATTTGGTACGATTGTCTTGAGGAAAGCAGCACCACCATTCTCAACGATAAACCTGATTGCTTTTTTTCGGGTTTCTATTTTTTCGGATGTGTCAGCGAAAGAAGAGGAATGTATCAATCCTACAGATTGCAACCTATCACAGTAGTTGTCAAGGCATGCCATCGTAATGTAACCACCCATACTGTGCCCGAATAAATTGATTGGCTCTTTGGGACATTCTTTATCCGCTATTGCCATCAATACTTCCGCATAATCATCAAGGGTAACATCACCTTCCAGAATATCAGAATTCCTGCTTCCGGGCAGGTCGGGAATGATGAGTTGATAATGCTCTTTCAAAACTACCTCCTGCCGATTCCATACATCACCATTCTCACCAAACCCGTGCACCAAAAGGACTACGGGGCCTTTGCCTGCGGTACGGTAAAAAATATTTTTATTTCTGAATTTTAATTCCGCCATGCAATCTTTTTTTAGCGATATAGGTGAGCAGGCTTCTGAATATGAGAATCCCATTGACAGGGATAAGAGCCATATTCAATTCCTGGGGCAAGAAAAACCATAATCCCAATAGCAATAGTTGCGCCAAAGCAAATACAAGGAAATAGATTCTTGCTTTTGAATTTCTACTGTGAACATAAAAGGCGGCAACGATATTAGTAGGCCAGGCCCACAGCAGGTTGTAATTGGCTTTGGTCATGAAATGATCTGTACCTACCCACATGAAGATCAGGATGATTCCAAGTAATCCATTGATGAAGAAAAACATTCCGTCTAAAGATTTTAGAACTTTTTCGATGCCAGGCCTGTGTGAGAAACTCAGGAAAGCAATGAGTACAAACAGGCAGGAGAAAATAAATAGTGGATTTGAAACATTGTCACTCACGACCGGCACATACTTGTTCTTAAGAATTATTTCCTTGTCTGCTACGAGAGGAGCACCATTGATTGTGGCGCTGTCAAAGGCCAACATCAGGTTGTCCGGCAAGAACCCTGCTTCTTTATTGGTCATCGTCCGGTCTAACCTGCTGCCCAGTAAAATATCGATTCCTAATTTGCTCCATGACTTATTATTCCTGTTGAGGTAATCATGTATTGCGTTCCTGAAAGTTATAGGCTTTGACATCACTGCCTGATACACCACCTGTTCTTTGGTAACGGTGTCGATAAGGTCACGAAGCCTTGTGGTACAATTGTCAAAAGTGAAATCATACTTGTAATACCTGTTGGCAGGAAGCATATTCCAGTCTAAGTAAGCAACAAGTCGTTGCTTTTCTTCACAGTCCAGGTTGAGTAGCTGCTCAGTAATACTTCTGTTCTCTAACTGGTATGAATACACGAACGAATTAAAATAATCGGCAGAGACGAAATATTGAAGTTTTCCCCTGGTGAACTTCATATAGAAATTCTCTTCATCAAAATTGAAAGTGCCATAATTGTAAACAACATCCAGATTGCGGCTACTATCAATAATACGCAAAGCACTGTGCCCAAATGTGGAATACAACTCATCTCCCGGAGAACAGGTGAGCAGGCTCACACGAATACTGCAGTTAGATGATTGTGCTTTTACTGTCTGAGTGAAAACAAGGAACACCAGCGAAATAACTATTGCCGGCTTCTGCCATTGTATAAATTTGCGGGCCATTAAAATCTGCTGTAGTTAGGTGCTTCTTTGGTGATCTCTATATCATGAGCGTGGCTTTCACGAATACCGGCATTGGTAATTTTGATGAAAGTTGCCTTTTTGAGTTGTTTGATGTCGGCAGCACCACAGTAACCCATACCTGCTCTGAGGCCGCCCGTGAACTGATGAACTACTTCATGCAGGTATCCTTTGTAAGCGATCCTTCCTTCGATTCCTTCCGGCACAAATTTTTTGGCTTGTGTTTCATCGCCCTGGAAATATCGATCGCTGCTGCCCTGTGCCATTGCACCGGGTGAACCCATCCCACGGTATTGTTTGAATTTTCTTCCTTCGTAAATGATAGTTTCGCCGGGGCTTTCTTCAGTGCCGGCAAAAATGCTTCCCATCATCACACAGTCTGCACCTGCCGCGAGCGCCTTTACTACATCACCCGTGTATCGGATACCGCCATCTGCAATAATTCCCACAGAAGAATTCTTGAGCGCTGCTGCCACATCCATCATAGCGGTGATCTGTGGTACGCCTGCGCCGGCTATGATCCTTGTGGTACAGATAGAACCCGGGCCAATGCCCACTTTTACAGCATCCGCACCTGCTGCTTTTAATGCAAGTGCTGCTTCTCCTGTTGCGATATTACCGGCAATGATGTTGATATTTTTAAAATTCTTTTTGATCATTTTCAGGGTAGAGATCACTCCTTTGGTATGACCGTGAGCGCTGTCCAGGCAAATCACATCCACACCTACCTGTTGGAGTGCCGATACACGATCAGCAGCATCCTTGGTAATCCCCACTGCTGCTCCTACAAGCAAACGTCCGAATGAATCTTTAGTTGCCAATGGGTGGTTGCGTACTTTTTCAATATCGCGGAATGTAATGAGTCCTTTCAGAATGCCTTTGTTGTTTACAACAGGCAGTTTCTCAATCTTATGCTTCTTCAGAATGTCCTGTGCTTTGGGAAGTGTGGTGCCTTCCGGTGCTGTGACCAGGTTTTCTGACGTCATCACCTCACTCACTTTTCTCTTCATATTTTCTTCGAAACGGAGATCGCGGTTGGTGAGGATGCCCATTAATTTTCCCGATTTATCAACGATGGGTATGCCGCCGATTTTGTTTTCTTCCATCAATATGAGCGCATCGCGGATGATGGCATCAGTATGAAGCGTGATTGGGTCAATGATCATTCCGCTTTCGCTACGTTTTACCTTTCTTACCTGTGCTGCCTGCTCTTCAATGGACATGTTTTTGTGCAATACCCCAAGTCCGCCTTCACGCGCCAGTGAAATGGCGAGATCGGCTTCTGTAACAGTGTCCATTGCAGCGCTCAGGTAAGGAATATTCAGTGTAAGGTCCCTGGTAAGTCGTGTAGTAATATTGACATCGCGCGGCAATACTTCACTGTATCCTGGCACGAGCAATACGTCGTCAAATGTGAGGGATTCGCGAAGGGCGGTGGTTTTTGCCTTCGAAGTTTTATTTATTGTAGCCATGTGCAAAGATATAGGAAATGCAAATTTATCAGGAAAGGGGAAGTTGAGATTTTTACATTTTTTATGGGAATTTTTCCCAAAGGTGTCTTCCTTGTTCTACTTGCCTGGCCTCAAATACTTCCCATCAGGATTTCTTTTGTGATGGTAAATGGAAATGATTATTATCATTTTATTTTCTTCGTCAATATAATAAATCGGGTTGCATGGGTATTTCTTTAAACTGAGCAAACTATGTTTTGAGATTTCAACCGATGTTGAACTAACAAACGCGCAGCCTCATCCCAATTCATACACTTTTCCCGGCAATGATTTCACAATCCCTTCCATCTCCAGCATCAGCAGTGCCTTAGCAATAGAGCTTCCTGGCAAATTACTTTTGATGAACAAATCATCGATGTGGTGAGGCCCTTCGTTCTGTAGAATTGTGTACAGGACTTTTTCGTCCGGAGGCAATTCGATAAACAATTCTCTTTGTTTCTTTTTAGTGGGTTTCTTTTGGTCAAGCCATCCCATATTGCGTAGCACATCTTCTCCTGAAGTGATCAGCGCTGCTTTGTTGTTTTTGATGAGATAGTTGCATCCTTCGCTTTTTAAATCGTTGACCCGACCGGGCAATGCGAACACATCGCGGTTGTATCCGTTAGCTAATTCAGCAGTTATCAGTGAGCCGCCTTTCTTACCCGACTCTATTACGATGACACAATCACAGATACCGGCAACGATTCTGTTTCGTGAGGGGAAATTCTGCTTGTCGGGAATGGTATTGCTTCTGAATTCTGTGAGTAATCCACCCTGGTGTAACATGTCTTTCGCGATGGATTTGTTTTCTGTCGGATAAATTCTGTCCAGTCCATGAGCCAATACTCCAATTGTTTGCAGTCCGCACTTTAGCGCAGCTTTGTGTGCAATGGTGTCTATCCCGAAAGCGAGGCCGCTGGTAATAATCACATTTTCTGCCGCCAGTGCTTCAATGATCGATTCACATTGCGATCTGCCATACTCTGATTGACTGCGGGTGCCAACGATTCCTACAAACTTCTCAGTGTTAAGGTCTGTGTTGCCTTTGTAATATAGAAGTGCAGGACAGTCGTAACTGTTTAAGAGTCTTTTTGGAAATCCTGAATCCTGGAAAAAGAGCGTCTGAATTTTATGTTTTTGAATAAAGGCTATTTCATCTTCCACCTTTGCAAAATCAAACTTCAGAATGGATTCAATTCTTTTGGTGCCGATACCGTCTATTTCTTCCAGGTGTTTTGCCTTTGCTTTGAATACTGAAGATGCTGAACCGAAATGCTGCACCAAAGCCCGTGCGTTGACATCCCCGATATTGGGAACCATCGTGATCGCAATCTGATAAAATAATTCTTCTTTCATACTCAGACGGGAATTCGTTGGCCAGAGTTATCAAATGTGTCGCTCTATAAACCACGAATAAATGACAAGATAAAAATCTTTTTATTCTCATCTATCTTTACTGAAAAAAATACCATGCGATTTTTGAGAAACTTCTTCGCCGCAGCAGCAATTCTTTTTATTTCTTTTTCGAATGCCTTTGCTCAGGATACTACCCAGGTAGTTATTCCGGGTAGGGAGAATAGTGTGGAGCAGCAGAAGAAGCCTTATGTGATCCTGATCTCAGCAGATGGATTTCGATACGATCTTGCGGATAAATATGATGCGAGGTTTTTGAAAGAAAAACGTAGCGAAGGTATTTGGGCTAGTTCCATGCAGCCATCATTCCCATCGCTTACCTTCCCTAACCATTATTCAATTGTTACAGGGTTGTATCCTGCACATCATGGTATTGTCAGTAATACATTCTTTGCTGAGGGGGGCAAGTTAGGATACAAATTAGGTGATGAGAAGGCAGTAACGAATGGAGCATGGTATGGAGGTGTGCCGTTGTGGGTACTTGCTGAACAACAAAAGATGTTATCTGCAAGTTTCTATTGGATAGGGTCTGAAGCGGATATTGATAAGACATTGCCTACTTACTATTTTCATTACAATGAAAAAATACCTATGGAGCGAAGAGTTGCTATTGTAAGAGAATGGCTTCAGCTTCCGGAATCTAAGAGGCCTCATTTTATCACTTTCTATATGCCGGAGGTGGATCATGAAGAACACAGGTATGGTGTTACTTCAGATAGTGTACACAAGGCTGTGCAGATTGTGGATCATGCTGTGAGGCGGTTAACAGAAATGACGGATAGCCTGGGGCTTCCGATGAATTTCATTTTTGTTTCTGATCACGGGATGATGGATGTCGATACAGAGCACCCGATTTACCTGCCTAAAGTGTTGGATACATCAAAATTTGTAATTGGATTCACGGGTATTATCACTAATGTGTATGCGAAAAACAAAAAGTACATCAAACTTGTTTACCGGCAGTTGAAAAAAGAAGCGATAAATTATTCAGTGTATCTTAAAAAGAATACTCCTAAACGCTGGCACTATGGGAAAAAAGATGATTGTCTGAATCGTTTGGGCGATATCATCCTGGTGGCAGATCCGGGAAAAAGTTTTGGATTTCCAGGAAGAAAACCGGCTGCCGGCGCACATGGATACGATAATGCCATTCCTGAAATGCAGGCTACATTTTATGCATGGGGGCCGGCGTTCAAATCCAACCTGAAGATGGGTTCGTTTGCTAACGTGAATGTATATCCGCTCATTGCAAAAATGCTGGGACTGTCTATGACCTGCAAAGTGGATGGTAATATCAAAGTGCTGGAGGGAATATTGAAATAGACTTCAGGTCATGAAGACACGAATCTTTCCTCCGTGCGGAGTCTCAAAGGATTTTCTTCTTCTTAAAGTCTGAACTGTTTTTATTTGCCACAAACCTGTCCGCCGGGGCTGAGACACGAAGGCACTAAGGTATTTTTCTTCTTCGTGTTAGCGGCTGATTTTTTTTTGCCACGAACTTGTCCGCCGGAGCGTAATCGCAAAGTATTTTTTTCTTCTTCGTGTCTTGGTGCCTTTGTGGCTAATTTGTTTTTTGTCCCAACCTGTCCGCCGGGGTGGAGACATGAAGTAACGATGGTGGATAGGCTATGGATGAGTGCAGCCATTCAAAATACCTTAAAAAATAAGATTTTCCGGAATTTGAAATTACCTACTCATCACTTTCAATTCTGTCCGCCTGTTTTGTGCACGGCCTTCTTCCGTTTTATTATCAGCAATAGGATCGGTCTCGCCCTTGCCGATGGCTTTCAGCCTGTCCTTGCTGATTCCTTTGCTCTCTAAGTAATTCACCACAGATGCCGAACGGCCCTGGCTCAGTTTGAGATTGTCAGCATCAGAACCAACATCATCTGTGTATCCGATGATTTGAATTTTCATTGAAGGATTTTCATTCATCAACGCAACTATGTTGTCCAGTTCTGTAATAGATTCAGGTTTCAATGCTGTTTTTTTTGAATCGAAGAAAATATTTTTCAAAATGATGGATGCATTGGCTTCGATAGGTTGTAATGCAATATCCGCTCTGAAAGTCTCATTGGGCGCGGTGTGGCTTACATTGTAATTTTCTGAAAAGAATAGATACCCCTTGCGTTTCACAGTGAATCCATAGTCTTTTCCGATTGGCAGCGTTACCAGGAATTCGCCATCCTCATCCGTTTGCAATCTGCTCACGACACTATTGTTTTGCAGGTCGGTCAGTACCACCTGCGATGGCAATCCATCATTCGTTTTTTTATCAAATACTTTTCCTTTTACCCATAAAGTTTTCAGTGGACGAATGTTGGCGGGCAGCTCAAATGAATAAATATCCAGGCCTCCTTTTGTATCGCTTCGGTCGCTGCTGTAGTAAGCGGTCTGCCCATCTGCTGCTATGAATAAAGAGCCTTCGTCATCTATGGTGTTGATCGGGTAGCCAAGATTCTTTGGCGTACTCCATTTGCCATCAGGCAATTTTTTACTCATGAACAGGTCGGGCTTTTCACTGTATCCCGGATGCCCTGTGCTGTTGAAATACAGGGTTTGATTATCGGCATGAATAAATGGAGTGCTTTCATCTCCTGAAGTATTGATCTCAGATCCCAGGTTGTAAGGCCTTCCCCAATTACCGTTTTCATCGCGATGGCACACCCAGATGTCTTTTCCACCAAAACCTCCCGGCATATTGCTGCTGAAATAGAGATCGCGTTTATCGGGCGAAAGTGACGGTGTGGATTCCCAGTATTCTGAATTCACGTTACGTCCCAGGTTCATGGGTTCGCTCCATCCAATTTTTGTGAGAAAGGAAATGTACAGATCGCAACTTCCCAGTCCGCCCGGGAAATTACATCCGGTAAAGATCATCCATTTACCATCCTGCGAAATGATCTGTGCTCCTTCGTTATATTCCGGTGTATTGATCTTGCCTGGCAGCGGAGAAGCCTCATGCCATGCTCCGTTGATGCGCTCACTCTGGTAAATATCTTCATTATTTGCAATACGCCTGGTGAAGATGAGTTTGCTGCCATCGATGGTTAACGATGGGAAATACTCTAAATACTTTGTGTTAATGCTGTCACCAAGATTTGTTGGTGCGAATACATAATTTTTGTCAGAACTGTCTGCCATTGCTACGGCGAAAGAATAAGTCTTTTTTCTGAATTCACCGGCCTTGCGGCTTCGTTCATTCAGGTTGGTAATGCTGAGAAATTTATCGACAGCACCTAGTGCATCACTGAATCTGCCGCAACCTGCAAGGTCAATAGAATAGGGCAACAGGTAATATTTTGAATAGGCAGAGTCCAGCGCATAAGCCTTTTCGAAAGAAGTAACCGCAGTGTTGTAATGCTTCATTTCCGCATACACACCCTGAAGTGAAAGGTAGGCATCTACAAAACGAGGGTCTATTTTCAAAGACTCATCCAGTAGTTTTATTGCCTGGGTATAATCTCCGCTCTGAGCATGATTGTAAGCGAGGTTAAAGAGTGTTGATGCTTTTTTATCTACTTTTTCTGCATCATACCACTGGCTGAAAACAGAACAGGAAAATGTGAGAAAGAGGCAATACAGCAATAGCTTCTTCATTCGGAGGTTTTAATAGAAACGAATGTAAAGCTATCCTATTATAAAGCTTGTTAAGAATTACGGCACATCTATATACTTATGCATCTGTATGGATATCTGCCATTGCGGATGAGCCTTTACGTAATCAATGATCAGTGGTGTCATCTCATCTCTCTTGCTCCACTCCGGTTGCAGAAAAAGCATGCAATCAGGAGATACTTTGGCTGCAAAGGATTCCGCCCATTTGAAATCGGATTTATTAAATACAATAATTTTTAATTCATTTGCCTGCGTCAAAATGCTGTCGACAGGAGGTTTGAATTTCTTGGGCGAAAGACAAACCCAGTCGAAAGCGCCTGTGAGCGGATGCGCTCCCGAAGTTTCAATATTTATTTCAAATCCTGCTGCCTTCAGTTGTGCTGCTAATTCACTCAAATCATACAGCGTAGGTTCTCCACCCGTGATCACTGCGAGTCTTGCCGGTTGTTCACTTGCCTTCTTTACAATTTCTTCAACAGTGAAATGCGGGTGTGCTGCGGCATCCCAGCTTTCTTTGACATCGCACCATACACATCCTACATCACAACCTCCCAGCCTGATGAAGTAAGCTGCCCTACCCTGATGAAACCCTTCTCCCTGGATGGTATAAAAACTCTCCATCACAGGAAGAGAAGAAATATGACGTTTTGTATTTGAATATCGGGCTTTCATGTTCATTGTTGTGTATGCCGTATCCATGCATCAAAAGTATTCTGCAGCAGCGCTGCAATGGTCATCAAACCGACGCCTCCCGGTACCGGTGTGATGTAACTGCACTTGTCTTTTACATTCTCAAAATCCACATCACCTTTCAATCTGAAACCTTTCTTTGCAGTAGTGTCGTCAACACGATTGATTCCAACATCGACAACTACGGCACCTTCTTTCACCATTTCATTTGTGATAAACATTGGTTTGCCGATAGCGGCTACCAGGATGTCTGCTTCCCTGCACACTGCGGGCAGGTCTTTGGTACGGCTGTGGCAAAGTGTTACGGTAGCGTTTCCATATTCTGTATTGCGGCTGAGCAGGATACTGATGGGAGTTCCGACAGTATGGCTACGGCCTACGACTACCACATGCTTGCCCGATGCTTTGATGCCATAATGCTGAAGCATCAGAATGATACCCCACGGAGTAGCAGAAACAAAACCCGGTAAACCTAAAACCATATTGCCCACATTCACAGGGTGAAAGCCATCTACATCTTTGGCAGGATCAATGGCAAGTGTTACTTTATTTTCAGAAATGTGTTTGGGTAGTGGCACTTGTACGAGGATGCCATCCACATCATCTCTTTCGTTGAGTGATTTTATTTGCCGGAGTAATTCCTCTTCTGTGATAGTAGCATCATGCGTGATCAGTGTAGATGTGATGCCAACTTCGTGGCAGTTCTTCACTTTTGAATTCACATAAGTGTGGCTGGCCGGATCGTCCCCGATCAATATCGCTGCAAGGTGAGGAGGACGTGATCCATTGGCGGTTTTGTCTTTTATTTTCGTCTTGAGTGTTTCCCTCAGTGCGGCAGAAGCCACTTTACCATCTAATAATTGCATGGCTGCAAAATTAGGCCTTACCTGAGTTAATATTTACTAAATTGCTCACACAATTTACACTGGCTGCATTTGAAGATTTTTCTTTACATATTAGCGATATTGCTGAGTTCTACTCTTGGCGCGCAATCCGTCAAATCTCCGGTGTCGTCTTCCTTTACCTTGCTCAATAGTTTTTCAAAGACTCACAGTGATGCATTTTCATTCACCAACAATACCGCAGCACTCGCGCATCAAAAGGAGTTGACTGCCGGTGTATTCGCAGAAAACCGTTATTTGCTCAAGGTGCTGAACCTGTATTCAGGTGTGATCAACGTGCCGACACGACAGGGAAATTTTGGTTTGGAAACCGATTATTTTGGTGAACCAAATTTTAATGAGTATCAGTTGGGATTGGCTTATGCGCGGTCTGTTGGTGCCAACCTGGATTTGGGAGTTCAATTCAACTATTATGGGTACAGGATTCCTGGTTATCAGCAAGCCTCTGCTGTTACTTTTCAATTAGGCGCTATCGCCTATCTCACAGACAAGGTCAGCGCAGGTGTTCAGATTTACAACCCGGTGGGAGGTTATCTATCTAAATCACACGATGAAAAACTGGCTTCACTGTACCAGTTTGGGATCAGCTATGAACCCTCAGAGAGCGTGATTGTAACCGGAATGGTGAGGAAGGAAGAAGATAGAAATGTGAATGTAATTGCAGGAATTTATTACCAGTTTGACAAACGCTTTTTCGCAAGAGCAGGAGTTCAGACAGAAAATACAAGCCCGTTTGGAGCCGCCGGTATTGCATTTGGAGATTTTCGTATAGACCTTTCTGTTAGTTATCATCCTCAGTTAGGATTCAGCCCGGGGTTGATGTTTATTTACCGGAAAGGAAAACAATAAAAATATGGAAGGCATGATGAAAAGACTTTTCTCTTTGCTGGTTGCCTTCATTCCCATCTGTGCGCTTGCGCAGAAGGTACCTGTACCAACAGAAGTGCCCGAAGAAGTGGAACGCAGGCTGGAAGACATCACTGCCAATAATGACGATGAAATACCGGATGATGACAGCTACCTCCAGGACCTGGAATTCTTCAACCGCCACCCGATCAACCTGAATGCTGCAGATCGTGAAACGCTGGACAGGTTACACATCTTGACACCGGCACAAATTGATCATTTCATTTCGTATCGAAATGTATTTGGAAATTTTCTGAGTATCTATGAATTGCAGGCCATTCCCCAATGGGATATCATGACCATCAGGAAATTGTTGCCTTATGTAACTGTAGGCATTGATGAAGGTGTTTCAACATTCATGTCAAGATTTAAGGGTGGAGATCATTCTGTTTTATTAAGGCACACACGGGTGCTTGAATTATCCGAAGGGTTTACGAGAGATACTTCCGGAGGCAAATCATACTACCCGGGCAGCCCGGATAAGTTGTTACTGCGATACCGGTATCGATTCAAAAACAAATTGCAATACGGGTTTACTGCAGAGAAAGATGCAGGTGAACAATTTTTTAAAGGACACCAGAAGTATGGATTCGATTTTTATTCAGCTCACTTGTTTGCAAGAGACATCGGAATTGTAAAGACATTGGCTATTGGTGATTTTGCTGTGAATTTCGGGCAGGGACTCGTACAGTGGCAAAGTCTTTCCTTCAGTGGCCCGGGAGATGCATTGTTTATTAAAAAGCAGGGAGAAAAATTACGGCCTTATGTGAGTGCAGGGGAAGTTACTTTCAACAGAGGAATCGGAGTTACACTGGAAAAGAATCATTGGCAGAGTACCTTCTTTGCAAGTTTTCGGAATATGGATGCCACGCCGGGAAATGATACTTCAGCGTCCGTTACTTCGGTGCGGCTGTCCGGGTATCATCGTACAGAAAGTGAAATGAATGGGAAGAACCTGCTCAATCAATTCAGCATAGGTGGTAATCTCCAATATACAGACAACAATTTCAAAGTCGGAGTCAATGCGGTGCAATTTTATTTCAATGCACCGGTTACTAAATCAGGAGACTTGTACAATAAATTTATTGTTCCCGGAAAACGTAGCGGCAATTACTCTGTGGATTATAGCTACACCTACAAGAATATGCACTTGTTTGGAGAGATAGCATCGGATGGCGATATGGATGTTGCTTATATCAACGGAATAGGAGTGAGTGCCAGCCGCTATGTGGATGTGAGTTTATTGCACAGGCATATTTCCAAAGACTACCTGACTCTTTATGGAAGTGCATTTACAGAGTCATCGTCACCGGTGAATGAAAGCGGGCTTTATACAGGGATTAATATTCGTCCGAATGATTTTGTCAGGATAGATGCGTATGCAGATGTATTCAAATTCCCGTGGTTGAGATACAGGGTTGATGCGCCTTCTTCAGGATCGGAGTACATGCTTCAGTTTTCGTATATGCCTTCCCGTAATGCTTCCTTTTACCTGCGCTACCGGAGAACGGATAAGGCCATCAATACAAAAGCAGATGGCCAGAACATGAGTGTGGTGGCCAATAAAATAAGAGAATCCTTGCGTGCACATACTTCCCTTAAGATCAACCCGTCATTTACTTTCCGTTCCAGAGTGGAGATGAACTGGTATGACTCGAAGCCGGGTTTTATGATGTATGCGGATGTGCTGTACAAGCCATTGATGAAAGGGTTTAGCGGCAATGTAAGGCTCCAATATTTTGAAACAGAAGATTACGACAGCCGGATTTATACTTATGAAAATGATGTACTCTACAGTTATTCCATTCCTGCGTTTTTTGGAAAAGGATTCCGCTATTATCTGAATGCCCGATACAACATTTTCCGGAATGTAAGCCTGTGGATGCGCATTGCACAAACCTATTACCCTGATCAAACCGAAATTGGCTCAGGCCTTGACAGGATCAAAGG
>JBDHYH010000066.1:0-22163 GCA_039811325.1 Chitinophagaceae bacterium
AATCATATCCACCTGCTCATATCAGTATATTTTTTCAGGTTTTTTTTGGTCTATTTAATATGTCATTATAGTATAAATTAAAATTTGCCTTTATGAAAAAAGAATGGTTGGCATGTTTATTCGTGTTGATGTTTGCAAGCCTATCCACAGGATGTAAAAAAGAAAAGAACAATGCTGTTGACTCCGAATTTTGTGCTTTCATCAGCAAGAAAGATTATAACGGTACCGGCCCGATCATCAATGATTACCTCAAAGGCCAAAGCAGTGTATTGACGGAGGCCCAAAAATTAAACCAACTCAAAGACTGGTTGAATTCTATAAGTTGCGTAGTCGGTGTGGAAATACTTTGCACATCTTGTATAAAAACTTTGCCGGCTCAAAGTGAATTGAAAGTAACTTTCCTCATTGATGGGAAGTTTGCAGAAAACACTTTGGATATCATCATGGAAAATCCTTTACGGTTTGGAACTTTTCACATCAAGTAGCATCATTACTTGTGGCTTGTTATCCATTGAGAAATGGATATTAAGGACGAAGTAGCCAACTGCATCTAAGCAATCCGAAGTTTTTCATTCGAAAAATGCATGATTGTGCTACATTGATTTAAAAGGTCGATAATGATTTATATATGTTCCTGAAATTATATTTAGGCACTGCATTTGTGTTAGAATTTCTGTTTTCAATTAGATTCTAATATTTAAATGCTATCATAATGAACTCAGAATTGCTCCAAAAAGTAAAGGATTACTTTACTGTAGAATTTAAGCAACAGATCAGCAACTCCCTTGACGAGAATTCACCGGCGATTGATAAGTCGTTATCTGCTTTGATTCCGCTCGGGATGGCTTCAATCATTCAGAAGTCTGAGAAAGAGGGAGGAAGCGATAATTCACTTTATAGTTTAGCAACTAAAGCATCGGCCATTTTTCCAGGGGCGCCCGAGTTGGCTAAACTACACAATGAAGAAGCAGGGAGTAAAGTTGCTTCTGATCTCTTAGGAACGCACGAAAAAGCAATCCGTCATGCAGTGGCAAAGTATGGTGGAATCAAAAATGAATCTGCTGCAGCCCTGATTCTTGCTGGAATGCCCATAATGGTTGGTATTCTTGGAAAACATGCTTCAGAAAATAACTGGACACCTGATCAGTTGAGTACTTACCTGAGCACACAAAAAGAGGCAGTCGTGAAAGATTTGCCTGATGGTGTGCGTGATGTAGGTTCCCTGTTTGGATTGTCAAACGCAACAGTAGATGAAAGACACATCAAAGATGCTGTAGTAACTGACGCTGTACAACCGAAAAATAAAGGATGGATCATTCCCATCATCTTTGCTGTGGCAGTAGTACTGCTTTTGATTTACTTCAGCCGTGGATGCAACAAACCACATGATACAGGGATTCATGTTACCTCTACTGGACTGCTACCTTCAACAGCAGCAGTACTACCGGCAATGATTATACGTTAAATCTGAAGTGCATCACGTCTCCGTCTTTCACTTCATACTCCTTGCCTTCTATGCGCAATTTTCCGTTTTCACGGCAGGCGGCTTCTGATTGGTATTTTATAAAATCATCATAAGAAATCACCTCTGCTTTAATGAAGCCTTTTTCAAAATCTGAGTGGATGACACCTGCTGCCTGAGGAGCTTTCCATCCTTTGTGAATTGTCCAGGCCCTCACCTCCTGTACACCTGCTGTAAAGTAGGTGGAGAGATTCAGTAAATTGTAGGCACTGTGTATCAATCTGTCGAGGGCCGGTTCGTGCATTTTGTATTCGTCCATAAACATCTGCCGCTCTTCAGGATCCTCAAATTCTGCAATCTGAGCTTCTATGTGATTCGACATCACAATCATTTCAGCACCTTCGGCAGCAGCAGCGGCCTTCAATTTTTCAGAATGAGCATTACCGGTATGCATAGACGCTTCTTCCACATTCGCAACATATAATATCGGCTTGTTGGTCAGCAGGAAATTGGAGTCAAGGATTTCTTGTTCTTCTTTATTGAGCGAAAGTGAAAGCAAATTTTTTCCAAGGGAAAGATGTTCTTGTGCTTTATTGAGTACATCATATTCAGCCTTCAGTTTTGCATCACCGGTCTTGACCATCTTTTCCATCTTCGAAACTTTCTTTTCAATGCTTTCAAGGTCTTTTAGCTGTAGTTCTGTTTCGATAATTTCCTTGTCACTTACTGGATTGACGGCGCCCTCATCTCTCAGGATGTTTTCATCTTCGAAACAGCGAATCACATGAATGATTGCATCCACTTCGCGGATGTTGGCAAGGAACTTATTTCCCAGGCCTTCTCCTTTGCTGGCGCCTTTTACTAATCCGGCAATATCCACAATCTCAATCTGAGTCGGAACAATTTTATCAGGTTTCACCAATGCAGCCAGTGCATCCATTCTTTTGTCAGGAACGTTTACCAGCCCGACATTGGGTTCAATGGTGCAAAAGCGGTAGTTGCTCGCTTGTGCTTTTGCACTGCTGCTTACTGCGTTGAAGAGGGTTGATTTACCTACATTGGGAAGTCCTACAATACCGGCTCTTAGTGGCATCCTGCTTTATTTTAATGTATTGATTTTCTTAAAAGGCTGCAAATATACCATTCATGAAATTAAGAATTGTTTAAAAGAGAGTAACTCAGGATAACAATAATCTGGATTCTGTTCTTAGCAAGTTTTGAAAACTCGTATTACGATTAAAATAGAAGTGGATGGGATTGGGAATCAAAACAGACAGAACCATGCAAATTTGCGATTCTGGAAGCAGGTAAAATCATTAGTATGATCCTATTTATGGATGTAATACTATGAAAACAATTGAGGCTTATTTTACCATCATTTGATCTCTTATATCTGTGGGGTAAAGCGTTTTAATAGCGTCAATTAAATTATGTTCCTGTTTGGCACTTATATGCCCGGTGAGTGTGATAATACCATCGTTCACTTTTTCTGAAACTCCGGGATAATCTTTAAGAATTTGCACCATCTCTTCTGTAAGTATTTCATCTTTGATGGATTCTGAAGAAAGGGAAGATGGGTTATTTAATCTTATACGATTTACAATCGGACTGGTGCCATTGGATTCATCGGCGATTGTGGCTGCAATATTTCTTTCTGAATCCGTATTCACTGCGCCGTCAAGCGTCACAATGCCTTTATCTACACTGGCACTGACTAATATCAAATCCTGATGTTGCTGTAATTTCCTTTCTACGGTTGATTTTATCTTTTCATCACGTGGCTTACAACCTGATATCATCCCTCCTAAAATAACCAGCAGAAATACCAAAAAACCTGAAATTTTCATAGAGACCACTTTTATTATGTTTGACAACAAATAGCATTCCTAAAATTAAAAGCCTACAGGCAAGCAAGCCTTCCGCCGTCTACAGGAAGATTGACGCCATTGATGTAGGAAGCGGCCGGAGTACAGAGAAAGGCGACAACGGCCCCCAAATCTATTGGCTCACCTACCCGCTTCACGGGAATGCTTTCCGCCATTTCTTTTTCAATTTCTGCGAGAGGCCTACCGGTAGAATCAGCCTTTGCTTTCATCAGCGAATCATACCGCGCCGTTCGGGTATATCCGGGTAAAACGTTGTTCACCGTAATGCCATACTGTGCTATTTCTGAAGACAAGGTCTTTGACCACGAAGCCACAGCCCCCCTGATGGTATTGGACACGCCAAGCCCGGGTATTGGTTGTTTAACAGAGGTGGAAATAATATTCACAATCCGGCCATATCCTGCTCTTCTCATCAGTGGTATTACTGCTGTGCTGATGATCTGGTTGCACAACACATGGCTCCTGAATCCGGCTAAGAAGTCTTCTGCTGTTGCTTCTGTGATTTTACCACCTTTGGGACCACCGGTATTGTTGACAAGAATATGGATCACGTCTTTCTTTTCCAGGAATGTGGTTAGTATTGACTTCACCTCTTCAGGGTAATTAAAGTCAGCAACTAAATATTCATGTTGTTGCTTATATGACGTGTCCAATGCAATCAGTGCCTTTTTCAGTTTTTCTTTGTTTCTTGAAAAGAGGGTAACAGTAGCTCCCAACTTTGATAATTCGATGGCGCTGGCTAATCCCAAGCCCTGTGAACTTCCGCATACAATCGCTTTTTTACCTTGAAGATTTAAATCCATTTGTTGTTTTTTTAATTCCACTAATAAACTGCTGTGCAATTTAATCACCACAAGTTATTCTAATGTGAATTACCTCTTGTCAATATTTCCTTTAAATTTCTTTCTTTTGCGACAAAACAAATATAAGTATGGCAGATAAGGATCTGTTTGAATATAATGAAGACTCGATAAAAAGCCTGGATTGGAAAGATCACATTCGCCTGCGTCCGGGAATGTATATCGGTAAATTGGGAGACGGAAGCAGCCAGGACGATGGCGTGTATGTGCTTTTGAAAGAAGTTATCGACAACTGTATCGATGAACACACCATGGGCTATGGCAAACAAATCAATGTGGAAATAGAAAATAAAAAAGTGTCGGTACGTGACTTTGGCAGAGGTATTCCGTTAGGTAAAGTTGTGGATGTAGTGAGTAAGATCAATACCGGTGCTAAGTACGACAGCAAAGCATTTCAGAAAAGCGTAGGCCTGAATGGTGTTGGTACTAAAGCTGTGAATGCACTCAGTCAGTACTTTAAAGTGACGTCGATAAGAGATGGTAAGGAAAAGACGGCTGAATTCGAAAGAGGGCTACTAACACAAAATCCGAAAGAAACAAAAACAAGCGAACCGAACGGAACGGAAGTAGTGTTCGTTCCTGATGAAACAATATTTAAGAATTTTCGCTACCTGAATGAATTAGTAGAAAATCAAATTTGGAATTATTGTTACCTCAATGCAGGGTTGACGATCAGTTTTAATGGTAAGAAATACATCAGCCGCAACGGGCTTCTTGATCTGCTACAACGAAAGACCAATTCAGATGAATTGCGGTATCCGATTATTCATCTGAAAGGAGAGGATATAGAATTAGCCATCACGCACAACAATCAGTATGGTGAAGAGTATTACAGTTTTGTGAATGGACAGTTTACCACACAAGGCGGGACACACCTGTCTGGATTTCGCGAAGCATTTGTAAAAACGATCCGGGATTTTTATAAGAAGGATTATGACTATTCTGATATCCGGGGAAGTATATGTGCAGCAATCAGCATCAGGGTACAAGAACCGGTTTTCGAAAGCCAGACTAAAACAAAATTAGGTAGTACACTGATGTACGACAAAGGCCCGGCAGTAAAGACTTTTATCAGTGATTTTCTGGGAAAAGAATTAGATAACTACCTGCATAAAAATCCGGAAGTAGCAGACGCATTGAAGAAAAGAATAGAGCAGAGTGAGCGAGAGCGAAAAGATATGGCCGGTATCAAAAAACTCGCAAACGAAAGAGCGAAGAAAGCCAATTTACATAACAAGAAACTAAGAGATTGCCGTTATCATTTTAATGAGATTACTGACGGTAAATCCAAAGAAGAAGAAAATCAAAAACGATTAGAGTCAACACTTTTTATTACAGAAGGAGACAGTGCGAGCGGAAGCATCACCAAGAGCAGAAACGTGGAAACACAGGCAGTATTCAGCCTGCGTGGAAAGCCTTTGAATTCTTTTGGACTGACAAAAAAAGTGGTGTACGAAAACGAAGAATTCAACTTATTGCAACACGCACTGAATATCGAAAGCAGTTATGAAGATTTGCGCTACAATAAAATTGTGATAGCTACCGATGCTGATGTGGATGGTATGCATATCCGTTTGTTGCTGATGACATTTTTCCTTCAATTCTTTCCCGACCTGGTAAAGAATGGGCATGTTTACATTTTAGAAACACCTTTATTCAGGGTTCGTACAATGCCAGGCAAGAGTAAAGCAAAGCAGGAAACAATTTATTGTTATGATGAATCAGAAAAACAAAAAGCCGTAGAAAAATTAGGTGGTAAACCAGAGATTACAAGGTTTAAAGGCCTGGGCGAAATTTCGCCGGATGAATTTGGAAGATTCATTGGAGAAGATATGCGCGTGCAACCTGTAATGTTGTTACCAGAAATGCACATCCAGCAAATGCTGGAATATTATATGGGTAAGAACACACCGGAACGGCAGGAATTCATTATTGATAATTTGAAAGTAGAAATGGATGTAGTAGAGGAGGCCTGATGCTTCCAACCCAAAAAGTAAAATTATGTACATAGTATTTGATAAAGAAGATGCACAGGCACTTGAGAGAAGTTTTGAATTGGATGAGCGACTCACCTCAGAAATATTAATTGCAGAAGATGACTGGTCAATCGGTCCGATCAAGAGTATAGTTAGAGATGAAGGAGAAACCACCCGTGCCGAATGGCTATCAGGGTTAGGAGTTCAATTACCCGAACAGGATGTTATCCAATTGATCAAAGAAAAGTTAGACGCGGAGCCTGACTCAAAGGCTGTAATTTGGGTAGCTCCCAACAACAGGGATGTATGTGGCTACTATCGGTTAGTATCAGCATTGCAATCTTACAAAGGAAGGATTACCAATATCTGGCTCAACAATCTCCCTTTCATCAATGAAAAAATGCAGGTGTTTTATCCAAATTTTTTAAAAGAAATATTACCTGGCGAATTTGTGAAAGCAAGGAAATTAGAATTGGAAATTACATCATCTACTTTTGAAACGGACCCTGACGAATGGATTCGGTTGACGGAAGAAAATGATCTGTTGCGTATTTCAGATGGTGGAAAGAAAGTAACTGGAAAGCAAGCTGACTTTTTTGACAAAGAGATAACGTCCTTTTTACAAAACGATTGGCAAAAAATTTCAAGATTACTGTTGGCAGTTCGGTCTAAATCGAAATATCATCCTTCCAGAGCTTTTCTGCTTTGGAGAATTCGCGAAATGATCAGTGGACAAAAGATAGATGCAAGAGGTGAATGGCCATCAACTGAAAATTTTGATATTAAAAAATTGCAGGCTGAACCTCAACCCGAAGTAAGCGATGAGTAAATTTTTGATTACAGGATTAGGGAATCCCGGCACCGAATATGAACATTCGAGACATAATATCGGTTTTGATGTTGTGGATGCCTTTGTGACTTCATGTGGTGGCAATTTTTCGGAGGGTAGGTTGGCCTGGGTTGCTGAAGTAAGTAAGAAAGGACGGAAGTTTATCTGCATTAAACCAACCACATTTATGAATCTGAGCGGGCGGGCCGTGAAGTATTGGCTGGACAAAGAAAAAATTGAGCTTACCAATTCCTTAGTAGTAGTAGATGACCTGGCATTGCCTCTGAGCCGGCTGCGCCTGCGAAAGGGTGGAAGCGATGCGGGGCACAATGGATTGAAGGATATTGCCGAAGTGTTGGGTACCCCGGAATATCCCAAACTTAGGTTCGGAATAGGGAATGATTTTCCAAGGGGCCGGCAGGTTCAATTTGTGTTGAGCAAATGGCTGCCGGATGAGGAACAGGTTGTAAAAAAGAAAATTGATAAATGTTTGGATATAATATCCGACTGGGCTATTATTGGAATTGAGCGTACGATGAATTCAGTAAATAATATCGAAATCAAATAGTAACCGATTAGATTGTTTTTCAATTTGTTTTCTATATTTGCTCAATCCTTTGATAAGCCGCTTTAATCTGCTTGAAACATGAAAATATTTTGTATTGGAAGGAATTATGCGGAACACGCCAAGGAATTAAACAATGCGGTTCCTGAAGAACCGGTGGTTTTTATGAAACCCAAAAGCGCGTTGATTCAAAGTCATACTCCGTTTTATTATCCTGAATTTACTAATGAGCTTCACTACGAAGTGGAGGTGGTAGTAAGGATCAATAAGAATGGAAAGTATATTCAGCCTAAACATGCATCCAATTATTACAATGGAGTTTCGGTTGGAATCGACTTTACCGCCCGTGACCTACAGGATCAACTCAAAGAAAAAAGGTTACCATGGGAAAAAGCAAAGGCATTTGACAACTCTGCTGCTTTAGGTACCATGATTGATATCAAGCCTGGCATAAACCTGAAAAATATCAACTTCTCCCTGAAAAAAAATGGGGAAGTAGTTCAGAAAGGAAATACCTCTGAGATGATTTATTCTATAGATGATATTGTTGCACACCTATCCAATTATTTTTCTCTGAACATTGGTGATCTCATTTACACAGGTACTTGTGCAGGTGTAGGCGAGTGTGTAGTGGGAGATAAGTTGGAGGCTTTCTATGAAGATCAGAAAGTACTTGAGTTGGAAGTAAAGTAATAACGATTCCCGCCTTAAATATTGATAAATAATTATTGGGATAGACTGGTACAAAATAATCGTATCGGTCTTTTTTGTATTATGATGGATAGAGATTGCACCATTTTTGATAGTCTTATCCTAAATTTACATCCCTTCTCCTGAAAAGCCATCCAATCTGCAATTCTGCTTTGAGATATTTTTTGGTATTTTATTCTTAATCATTAAATATTTTAAAGATGAAAAAATTGCAACGTCTGCAAGGCATTCGGAAATCGATGAATCATTGCCTTTCTTTAGTTGCTCTGCTGCTTTTCATGACAGCATGCAACAAATTTCCACCTTATTATCTCACACCAAAAATTACAACCGTTGCTGATAATCTCCAGGCTCCGATGGGTATGGATATAGATTGGAGAGGAAATGTTTGGGTAGCTGAAACCGGCACTGCTAATAATGATGGTAAGATTGTGGTAATTCGTACCGATAATGATAACCATGACAAGGGCAAGGCTGAAACTTATGATGCCATTATTAATTTGTCATCAATCAAGAATGCTGTTTCAGGTGAACCTGAAGGCCCTGCGCATCTTTTGTTTGATCGGGGTGTGCTTTATATCCTGGCCGGTGATCTGTTGTATAAGGTTGATGTTTCTAAATTCAAACCAGGAGACGCTCCAATTGATGGTTCCAAACTTCCTGCTGAAGATATTGGCACTTTCGTTCGTTCACTTAACATTGTAACTCCAAATGACAGCCACCCTTATAACCTTATTAAAGGCCCGGATGGTAATTTGTACATAGTGGATGCTGGCGCCAATGCCATTATCAAACGTGCCGGACCGGGGCACTACAGTGTGTTAGCTGAATTTCCGGATTTCAAGAACCCAACTACAGTAGGGCCTCCAATGGTACAGAGTGTTCCCACAGGAATTGTTGCCGATCGCGATGGATTCCTTGTTACTACCCTTACAGGATTTCCTTTCCCCGAAGGGAAGGCAGTTATCTACAGGGTAAGTATGAAAGGAGATGTTTCCGTATATCAGGCTGGTTTTACTACACTCGTTGACATATCAGATGGAAATTACAATGGTAATGTAGTCCTGCACCATGGCACATTTGGCCCTACAGGTTTTATTGCCAACACGGGCTCCCTGCTTTATGCCAATGGAAATGCTTCCGTTACGATAGTTGATAAATTGAATATGCCTTCCGGCCTGAAACAGATAGATCGGCAAAGTTGGTATGTTACTTCTTTAGGAGATGGAACACTTCTTAAAGTGTCCTTCGAACATAACTGATAAGACTTGGAGATATTTTGAAAGCAATCACTATACAGAACTCTTGCTGTATTGCATCCGGTACAATTCCGGAAAGTACGGCAAGAGTTCGTTCTTAATTTTGGATCTTGAAAATTTCATACCTCATGCTCCATAGTTGCGACGTATCTCTCTTTCACTTTCTCTTGCCTTAATGGCGTCTCTTTTATCATGCACTTTCCTTCCTTTACCAAGCCCGATTTCCACTTTTGCCAGGCCGGCTTCTGAAATGAATATGCGCAGCGGAATTATAGAATAACCTTTTTCCTTGATCTTGCTTTCCAGTTTCTTTAGTTCTGTTTTGCGGAGCAATAATTTTCTTTCTCTTACAGGGTCATGATTGTACACTCCGCCAAATTTGTATTCAGCAATGTGAAGACTTCTAAGGAATAATTCCCCTTTGAGGAAAAGGCAATAGCTGTCATTGAAACTTGCCTTACCGAGTCTTAGTGATTTTATTTCCGTCCCGGACAGCACAATGCCTGCAGTATATTTCTGAATGATACTGTATTCAAAGTAAGCCTTACGATTGCTGATTTCCATTGCTGTCAATATCCGAACAAAGTTAGCAACTGTGCCAGCTTTGCTTTCAATTCATTCCTTGGAACGATGAAGTCAAGAAAACCATGCTCCAGGAGAAATTCGCTTCTTTGAAATCCTGGGGGAAGATCTTTCTTAATGGTTTCCTTGATCACCCTTGGACCTGCAAAACCGATTAGCGCTCCCGGCTCGCCCATAATGATATCTCCCAGCATTGCAAAAGATGCTGTGGTACCACCAAAGGTAGGATCCGTGCAAAGCGAGAAATATGGAATCTTAGCTTCTGAGAGTAAAACCAAACTACCGGAAGTCTTGGCCAGTTGCATCAGTGAAAATGCACTCTCCATCATTCGTGCTCCACCACTTTTGTTGATGATCATGAAGGGCACCTTGTGTTCAATACAATATGCTGCTGCCCTTACGATCTTTTCACCCATCACACTCCCCAGACTGCCACCAATGAAGTCAAAATCCATGCAAGCAATCACCATGTCTTTGCTCTCGATCTTGCCATGCGCTACCGTGATTGAATCGTGGATATCCGTTTTGGCATAAGCTTCCTCAAGCCTTTGGGTATATGGTTTCAGATCTACAAATCCCAGGAAATCTGTTGATCGGATGTTAGCAAATAATTCTTTGTAACTATCTGCATCAAAGATGATTTGGAAATATTCCTGGCTACCAATCCGATGATGATACTTGCATTTTGGACACACAAACAGGTTTTCCTCCAGTTCAGGTATGGTACAGGTGTATCGGCATTGCGGGCACTTGGTCCATAATCCGTCAGGCGTTTCTTTCTTGTCTTTGGTGGAAGTAGTGATATTTTTTTTCATCCTCCTGAACCAGCTTTTCCTTGCTTCACCACTCTCTGAATCGCCAGTCAGGCTGTTGTCAAAATCTTCTTCCTGTTTCATAATGTGTTTTTGGTTTTCCAATATGTGGCACTATCAGGGAATGCTATTAAGCAATGGTAATAGACTTGTCAAGATATACATCCTGCGTTGCGTTGAGCAAATCTACACCATCTTTGAATGGTTTTTGGAATGCCTTTCTGCCCATAATGAGTCCCATACCACCAGCACGTTTATTGATAACGGCAGTTTCCACTGCCTCTTCAAGGTCTTTTGCACCTTTGCTGGCGCCACCACTGTTGATCAAGCCAATTTTTCCGCTATAGCAATTCAATACCTGGTAGCGGCAAAGGTCGATTGGATGATCACTGGTAAGTTCTGAATAAACCAACGGAGAAGTTTTTCCAAACTTCACTGCATTGTATCCACCATTATTTGTAGGTAGTTTTTGTTTGATGATATCAGCTTCAAGTGTTACACCCAGGTGGTTTGCTTGCCCTGTCAGGTCTGCGCTGGTATGATAGTCCACCCCATTCACTTCAAATGCACTGTTGCGCGTGTAGCACCAGAGGATGGTACACATGCCCAGTTCGTGTGCCTGGGCAAATGCTTCACTTACTTCTTTTAATTGCCTGGTACTTTCTTCGCTACCCCAATATACAGTAGCACCGATACCAACAGCACCCATTTCATAGGCTGTCTTTACTCTTCCGAACATTACCTGGTCAAATTTATTAGGATAGGTGAGCAGTTCGTTGTGATTGACTTTAACTATGAAAGGAATTTTGTGTGCATATTTTCTGGCAAGGATTCCGAGAACTCCAAATGTAGAAGCTACACCATTGCAACCACCCTCTATAGCGAGTTTGACAATATTTTCCGGATCGAAATAGATTGGGTTGGGGGCGAATGAAGCGCCAGCACTATGTTCAATACCCTGATCCACCGGGAAGATGCTGCAGTAACCTGTACCACCGAGGCGGCCATGATCCATCAGTTGTTGCATACTTCCCACCACACGGTTGTTCCTGTCGCTCTGTGTGAAAATAGAATCCATGTAATCTGGAGAAGGAAGTGTTAGCGTTGATTTGTCCACCTTGCAGGTGTGATTCATAAGAGATTCGGCTTTGCTGCCGAGTAATTCTTCAATTTTTTTGGAAGCCATGAATTTTGTGGTTTTATAAAGGTGCAAACCTAATTAATTTTAAATAATCGGAATGGAAAGGGGAATTGTTTTTTGGAGAGACGAAAATATCGGACAATTCTTTATTGGACCGATGTTGATTGATAGTACCATAATTTTGTTTTTCACTTCAGTGATTTATATATTGCAGGAATATATTGACTGCATTGGAAAGAAAAATAGACAGCGAAAGCAATCCGGAGCATCTCAATGAATGGGTGAGAAGAAGTATTGAACTATTTCATAACAGAAATTACCTTGATCTCTTAATGGATGTTTATCCATTTCAAATAGCCGCTCCTGAGCGTATTGAACAAACTTTGAGGCGAAAAATTATTGCTGCTCACCAGGGTAGAAGAACAGATGAATTGATAGACATCTTGAGGGGCCTGGCAAGATTTCCTTATGAAGATCCAATCTGGTATCTTTTGAAAAATATTGAAGGGTGTATCGATACTAACCCAATTCAAATACAAAGAATTGCAGATTCTCTTTACTCCATGACCGCCGAAGAAACAGTAGTAAGATTAGAAGCGGCGCCTAAATTAAATACCCAGATTGGGCCTATGTTTAATGCATGGCTGAGAAGGAATTTTAAATTATTGGAATTGGATGAATTTCAAAATTCAAAGAACGGAATTTGTATTCTTGACTCAAGTGAAGAAGTTGGGAAAACATTTATAAATGACAATTTGCAACAGTCATTAGCAAAGCGTCCTGATTTGATTGCAAAAGTAAACAACCAAATTGTCATCGGGGAGGCTAAATGGATAGGTCAGCCTGGCGGAAACCAGGAAAAGCAAGTACAGGAAGTATTGAATTTCTGTAAACTTCAAAGAGGAAAAGTATTGAGAATTGGAATTGTTGATGGCTTCCCCTGGGCTGTTTACAACCACCACCACAGATTAGTGAATAATAAAGAAGCAGTCAATATCCAGGAGTCAGAATATGATATTATTAGTGCACTGTTATTAAAGGATTATTTGGAAAGGTTGCTTTAGTCGAGAGGTGTGTATTCGAAAAAATTGCATTGAATATTATTAGCCTTAAAACTTCTTTTAATAACATCTAATGAGTGGGTTGAATTATCTATTCCTATCCATTTACGATTTTGTTCATCTGCAATGAGTAATGTGGAACCGCTGCCTGCAAAACAATCAAGTACGATTGATTCTTTATTGGAAGAATTTAATATTATTCTCCTAAGCATATCATAGTTTTTTTGAGTTGGATAATCAACGTATGACAACCCTTTATCTTTGAACTCCCAGACATCCTGAACTTTTTTTCCCTTGTGATCTTTTGCAAAAACCATCTTTCTTGGATTCCCCGATTCTGACCATTCAATTAGACCTGCCATGTCAAGTTTGGTGAGTTCTTCACGACTATATCGCCAATGCCTTCCTTTTGGTGGCATAAGGCCGTTCCATTCTTTTCCTGTGTCCCCATCTATTGTTTCTCCCGGAGCATGCAGAGGGTTAGTAGTGTACCTTCCATATTTGGGATGAAGTTTTGGGAAAAACAATTCTTCTTCCTCCTTCGTTAACTCCTCTTTTATTTCATTCCAAATATTATTGTCTCTTTCTTTTGCATAAAAAAGGATGATGTCAGAATAATTTCCGTATGCATTTCTCGCAAAATTCTTTGGGTTACATTTAATACGGGTTATGTCGTTGATGAAATTATTGTAACCGAAAACTTCATCCATGATAATTTTGACATAGTGGCCAATCTTTTTATCAATGTGGAGATAAATACTACCATTTTCAGAAAGTAATTCTCTGAGAATAATGAGTCGCTTTCTGAGAAATTCGAGAAAATCACTGTTTATGAGCTTGTCCGAATAAGCATGATCATTATTGATATTGGAAAAGTCCTGTCCTGTTCCATAAGGCGGGTCAATATATATAAGATCAACCTTGCCCTTGTATTCTTTGAGGAGAAATTTAAGTACTAATAAATTGTCGCCGAAGATGAATGAATTACAGGTTGAATCATGTTTTAATTCGATGGGTCTGATCGTCCCTTGATGAATACTTGATAACAATTCCCTTTCACCTACTTTGCCCTGGTATTCCAAAGTACAGTTTCTTGTTTTTCTCAGATAGGCAACCTCTGGCTCTGAAGCCAAAGAGTTTGATACAATAAAATTTTCAAAATCTGGTAAAGAAATGCGATAACTTTTATTTATCCTAACTGCATTGAGTTCTTTTTTTTGAATGTACTTAGCCACGGTTTGACGTGTAACCTTCAGTGTCTGAGCTACCTGATCAACAGTTAAGAAGTCGGCCATTTTTCAAATGAATTTGACGCAAGTTAACGCATTTTAACGTAAAAGATTAAGTGACTTTTATGTTTTTTACAGTTCAAGGAAATGAGACAGGCTGTTGAAAAGTACTTTTTTTCAATACGGATACTTATACACCCCACAATCCTCCTCATCACAAATCAGAAATTGCAATTCAGGATTTCTTAAAACTTCATCATACAAATACCACTTGCCATTGATCCTGATCTTTTCGTAAATAAGCCTGACACCATGACTGTAATCCACATACCAGTCCACATGGCCGGTGTATAGCGGTTGAATCGGTTTCCCATTGAGCAGGTGCCAACCATAAATTGCAACCTTATTTTTCAGAGTGCTTAATCTTGAGGTGATGACTACATCTTTTTTGATCCCGGCAATAAGCCCTTTTCTTCCCTTGCGCTGGCCTTCGATGATGAGATGATGCTGATATATGGTAACCGAGCTGTCTCTGAATGCGTACATGGGAACAGGCCTGAGTTTCACTTCTGCGTGTTGATAAATAATATCCACAATTTTTCTCGTTGGCAAAAAGCAATGAAGAGAATCTGCAATCTCTTGTGCGGTAATTGGAGTCAAAGGAATCCGTGCAAAGTTTATAGAGCCAACAGAAAGATAATCCGGTAATACATACAAATCCATTCGGTATTTCTTGCCATCGTGTGTAGCATTTATCCTGATCCGCTTAAATTTTTTCATAAATGCAGGGATGTTACCGTTGAAAATTTCATCCATTGCCAGTTGCTCTCTGAATGCTCTTGTTTTGCCAAGTACAGAATCATAGAATTGATCACCAGTGAGAGACGAACTCTCTTTAGTCTTGAACTGTAATCTTGGAGTATAGCATGAATAGCAGGTAATGATTATCACACCAAAGAGAATTGCAATACCGATGTGTTTTGTTTTCATTTAATGAATCATTTATCTGATGCCTGACCTGCGTTACCGACGACTATGTTTCCGGTCGGTACCCCAAGGTCAGACCGGAGAGTGTAACCAAACATCCGTTGTCTGCACTTCGGTACCTACAACTATTTACCCACCGTCTGACCTGCTGTGCCGACGGCTATGTGTCCGACCTATACCCAAGGTCAGGCCGGAACATAGATCGCTTTTTTCAAATTACACTTTAGAAGTTATCTTCGCAAAAAATTTTTCCAAGATGAATTTACATGAATACCAGGCAAAAGAGTTATTGAAAAAGTACAACGTACCTATCCAGGACGGGATCGCATGCAGTACAGTTGCTGAAGCAGAAGAAGCATACAGATACATCAACTCGCAATTTGGAAGCCGCTTTGCGGTGATCAAAGCGCAGATACATGCAGGTGGACGTGGAAAAGGAAAAATACAAGGAACGGAGCAGCGTGGTGTGGCTGTTGCCAAGAATGCAGATGATGTCAAAAAGATTGCACAGGCTATTTTGGGAGGAACACTGGTAACAATTCAGACCGGTGAAGCAGGAAAGGTAGTAAACAAAATTTTTGTAGCACAGGATGTGTATTACGAAGGGCCTGAGCCGGTGAAGGAATTTTATTTGTCCATCCTGGTAGATCGGTCTAAAGGAAAGAACGTAATCATGTACAGCACTGAAGGCGGAATGAACATTGAGGATGTGGCGCATGAAACTCCTGATAAGATTTTTAAAGAATGGGTATATCCAGGTGGAAAACTGGAAGGATTCCAGGCGAGAAAAATCGCATTCAACCTTGGCCTGAAAGGCAATGCCTTTAAGAGTTGTGTGAAGTTTGTTACCAACCTGTACCAAGCTTTTGTAGATCTCGATTGCAGCATGCTCGAGATCAACCCGATGTTCAAGACCAGTGATGACAAGATCATAGCGGTGGATTGCAAAATGAATATTGATGACAATGCATTACTCCGTCATCCGGATGTATCTGCATTGCGTGATCTTACCGAAGAAGACCCGACAGAAGTGGAAGCAGCCAAATACAATTTGAACTTTGTGAAACTGGACGGAAACGTCGGTTGCATGGTCAATGGCGCCGGACTGGCAATGGCAACGATGGATATGATCAAGTTGAGTGGGGGAGAGCCTGCCAACTTCCTTGATGTGGGTGGCACTGCCAATGCTGAAACAGTAGAAGCAGGTTTCAGAATCATTCTGAAAGACCCGAAAGTAAAAGCAATCCTTATTAATATTTTTGGCGGTATTGTGCGTTGCGACCGCGTAGCCCAGGGTGTGATAGATGCATACCAAAGTATCGGCGACATAAAGATTCCGATTATTGTCCGATTGCAGGGCACCAATGCAGAAGTAGCCAAAGATCTCATCGACAAGAGCGGACTGAAAGTGGAATCAGCAATATTGCTTAGCGAAGCTGCAGAGTTAGTGAATAAGGCAGTTGCATAATGTTTTGATCGTTCGCGAGAGAATTTTAAAAAATATCAGATAGAAATCCGGAATTAAAAGTTCCGGATTTTTTGTACATAACTACAGGTTGCTTTCTTCCTTCTATCACAAAAGTCATTAGATTTTTGTGGGGATTTACACAAAAGTCGTAGGACTTTTGTGTAAATCCCCACTTTTTTGCAACTTTGTGATATGGAAAGGAAGATTTTAGATAAGATGGTTTCATGGAAGTCCGCTGCCAGTCGGAAACCTCTATTGATAAGGGGAGCCAGGCAGGTAGGCAAAACCTGGGCCATGCAAACCTTTGGAAGAGAAAATTATGAGAGGGTTGTGTATGTGAATTTTGAAAAAGATAAATTGCTTCAGGATTTATTTCAAAATGATTTCAATATTGAGAGAATCCTGTTAGCGCTCCAGATTCAATCTGGTGTAGCTCCCGAACCGGGAAATACGCTAATAATTTTTGATGAAATACAGGAAGCAAAAGGAGCGCTCACATCTCTTAAGTATTTTTATGAAAATGCACCGGAATACCACATCATTGGAGCAGGGTCTCTATTAGGAGTTACATTAAGCAAGAATTCATTCCCAGTGGGGAAAGTGGAGTTTTTGGAATTGTATCCAATGAGTTTTTCTGAATTCCTCATGGCTGTAAATGAGCATGAATTATTGAAACTCATATCAGCCCATGATTGGGGATTGATAAAAACGTTTCGTTCAAAATTTGTTTTGCGATTAAAGCAATATTACTTCGTAGGCGGCATGCCTGAAGCAGTTAATTCTTTTGCCAAAGAAAATGATTTTGGAAAGGTCAGGCGTATTCAGACAGATATTCAAAAAGCCTACGAACTTGATTTTTCTAAACATGCACCTAATGAAATAGTTCCTCGTCTGCGACAATTATGGAACAGTATTCCGGGGCAATTGGCGAGAGAGAACAAGAAATTTATCTATGGCCTCATTAAGGAAGGAGCACGGGCGAGGGAATATGAGAGTGCCTTATCCTGGTTAGAAGGTTATGGGTTAGTACACAGAATATATCGGGTAACAAAGCCAGGAATTCCTCTCAAATCCTATGAAGATTTAAAGGCATTCAAAATCTACACTTCAGACGTAGGTATGCTTTGTACTCTTTCAGGATTGAATGAAAAGGTAATACTGGAAGGAAACAGGCTTTTTAGTGAATACAAAGGTGCTCTTACTGAGCAATTCGTATTGCAACAATTCATTTCAGATTTTGGAATCAATCCTCATTACTGGTCAAATGAAAACTCAACAAGTGAAGTAGATTTCCTGATTGAATCGGATAATCAGATTTACCCGGTTGAAGTGAAAGCTGAGGAAAATCTGCAGGCAAAATCATTAGCGCTTTTTCATAAAAAATACGATCCTGTAAAAAGTGTCAGAATATCCCTTTCGGATTTCAGGGAAGAAGATTGGTTAGTGAATATTCCTCTATTTGCGTTTCAGGAACTAATTAAGATTTTGAATTGATGATTTTTTTTTCTCCGGCAGCCGCTCATAAAACTTAAATCCTCCTTCCTGACGGATAAGCTTACACGAAGAACATTTACCTTCAAATTCCTTGTCGTTCACCTTCACTACAAAGTACGCAGGCTTATCAATGGCCCCCGTCATTAGAAAATCAAGATCGTCCTTTCCATACTTTGGAAACTCCGGTTTTTCTGCATAGAAATATTGCGCATAGCTTTTAAAGCCTACAGGCCACACATATACATCCTTTCCTTTCAGGCTTTGATAAAAATCTATCGCAGGCCCCTGGGAGTATCGTTCAATTTTTGGTACTACCGTCAGGAGATAAACAAACAAACAAAGTGCAGTGCTATAAAAGAGGAAGATGAGTGCCTTCCGGTTTATCTTCCTGGAAAACAAATAGACCGCAATGATAACAAGAATGAAATACCCAATGCCAGTAAGGCTTTCCAGCCCGCTCCAGTGTACATTCACATCAAGGCTGGCACGTGCATATTCGTCCTTGATATAAGGTTTGAGCAATTCCGGCCGTGCCGCCAGGAAAGGAAGTGCTGCCAGCAAAAAGGAAAATACAAATCCCATGATACCCAGCAAGACGAGAATGTATTTTTTCAACCGTGCCTTTTCGGCAATTGTATTTTCGAGGTATAATGCGGCCATGAATGCCAGTGGAAAATAAGTGAGTGATGAATAGTGTACAATCTTGGTAGTCGTAATGCTGAAAAGAATCATCACTGTCCAGAACAGAATTTTCATGATTAGAGAAAATTCTTTTTTTACTTCTTTATTCTTTCCAAAGAGAATGGGTAATGCTAAAATGGAAATTGGAAAACATCCAATGAATACCACTACAAAATGATAATAGAATGGTTCGCCATGGCTTGCTACCGGTTGCAGAAACAATTCGATCTGATAGGCAATGAATTTTTGCAAAAACCAAAATCCATTTTTCATCACCTCCTCGCCAAACCATAACAGACAAATAGCGACATAAAACACCAACCACATTGCTATTTTGCTAAAGGATGGAAAGTTTTTGAATCGTTTGAAAATGAAATAAGCGAAGAACACTAAGAGAAAAACCAGCAAACCTACCGGTCCTTTCGTAAGTGTGGACAACCCGATGAAGAGCCCGGATAGCGCAGGATACACCATTTTGTGTTTCCATACTTTGCCGGTTACATTCAGATACATCCAGTAGATACCCATGAAGATAAAGTAATTAAAAACCGGGTCAATGATGGCTGATTTGAAATATAAGTGTGGGAGGAAACTGCCGAGATAAGCAAGCCCCCACAGAAAACCAAACCGTGGAGATTTATATCTCTTTCCGATAAAATAAAATGTGAGCAATGTGATGATTCCAAAAATGGCATTCGGAAACCGGGCAGCAAATTCATTGATACCAAAGAGATGCATGGAACCGGATTGCAGCCAGAAGAAGAAGGGAGGCTTTTCCCAAAAAGGCTCGAAGTTGATTTGTACTAAATGATAATTGCCTGTAACGATCATTTCTCTTGCTGATTCGGCAAAGTTGATTTCATCCCAATCGAACAAGTGGACATATCCCAGGAAAGGAATAAAAAACAAAATACCCGAAAGCAGGAGTACAAGAGGATAAATTATTCTGTTCCGGTTCGTTACCTGGTGAGCAATTTCCATTTATAGATATTCAGTTTAGTCAACAAATAAAGCAACGATACCTTCAACACACCAAAGCCATACACAGTGCTTCTTTTCAGATTGATCGATGATGCTTCATCAAAATATTTGGTAGGACAGGTGACTTCTGCTATTTCAAAACCTTTGTAAAAAATTTGCGCCACCGTTTCATTGTCAAAAATAAAATCATCTGAATTGTGTTCGAAGTCGATGGCCTGCAATACTTCTTTGCTGTATGCTCTGTAGCCCGTATGATATTCAGAGAGTTTTTGGTTCATGCAAATATTCTGAAACAAAGTGAGCAACCGGTTGGCAATGTATTTATAGATGGGCATACCGCCTTTCAATGCACCTTTACCAAGAATGCGGCTGCCAAAAACCACCTTATAAATGTCATTTCCGATGATAGAAACCATTGCAGTGATGAGCAATGGAGTATATTGATAATCCGGGTGCAGCATTACGATGATATCGCCATTTAGTTCCAATGCTTTTTTGTAGCACGACTTCTGATTGCCTCCATAACCCCTGTTTTCAGGATGTGTGATGATGTGCTGAATACCCAATTGCCGGGCTACTTCGGTAGAATTATCTGTGCTGTTGTCATCTACAAATACGATTTCGTCCACAATATCTTTCGGAACTTCGTTCAGTGTTTTTTCCAGTGTCAGCGCTGCATTGTAAGCAGGCAAAACGACGATGACTTTTTTATCACGATACATACGCGGAGAAGAATTTCTGCAAAATGGCAAAGTAAATGATTAATGGGGAGAAATATTCAAGGTTATAGTGATATCATTCAAGAATATACGTGGCTTTGGGCGTTGGGTGAACTTTGAATGGTTTTTGATGAATGTTCTTTAAATTTGATTGGTATAACAAAAAGAACATTGCCAGGTTTATTAAAATAAAAATCATGATTGCATTAAAACCACAATACTTAGAGGATACAGCAGGTAAAAAACTGGTAGTAATTACCTTAAAAGAATTTGATTCCCTAATGGAAGATTTAGAAGAATTGGAAGATATAAAGCGATATGATGCTGCGAAAAAAAGAAAGCAGGTCTTTACTGATGCACAATTTGTCTTTGACCAAATAGAATCTAAACGGAAATAGGATGTTTATAGTCAGAATTGAAAAAGCTGTAGCAAAGTCTCTGAGAAAAATATACGAACCTTTTTACACTAAAATAAAGTCCGCTATTCTTGACCTCGGTAAGAATCCTCGTCCACCAGGATATATTCAATTGAAAGGGTGCGAAGGCTACCGGATCAGGGTTGGAGATTATCGCATTATTTAAGAAATCCATGACAAAGAACTTTTTGTAGATGTCATAGACATTGGACACAGGAGAGACATTTACAGGTAGCCTTGCAATAGAATTTCAGATGATGAAAGGTTGTTTTGATCCATGTAATTGAGGTTCCTGAAAAATAGAAGAACAAAAGTTGAAATCAAAGAACCAAAGCCTGCCAAAAAGTTGGTACTTGATTGAGCAGGCTTCTCCTTTGTAGGAACGACATCTATTTTTGCATTTTGCAATTTCAATTGGGCTTTTCACAGACATACAATATTTTTTGAATCAAGAAGGACAAGTGGCGGTCGGGGTACCTGCTGAAGAGCCGCTGCCTGGATTACACACCAATCTCTTTACCGGACGTCATGGAATAAGCACGCCCTCAGTTTGCAAACGTGTTGATCATTCCTTTCCTCGACGCGTAGGAAATTAATTCTGCCACATTGTGGCAATGGCTCTTTAGGATCATGTGCCTGCGATGGTTGATCACTGTGTATTCACTAACGAATAACCGGTCTGCAATTTCTTTGCTCGATAGCCCATCTGCAAGAAATGTCAATAACTCTTTCTCCCTTTTTGTAAACAAACAAGTTTCTTTTTCTAAGAAATAAGTCTTCTTGAAAACCAGTGTGTTCTCCTGTGTCGTATCATCTTCGACGATTCTTTCAATTGTTTGAATAACGGGTGCAATGGTTTTGAAATGTTCGATTTTGGAAAGAACTCCAAAACTCACCAGGGGATGGCGATGAATGTCACTTAGTGCGTACCTGTTGCGATGCAGGAGGCTGAGTGTTTTCCCGCAATCGGACCGAAACCTGAAGCTATAGCTGAAGACATAATTCTTATGCTCATCAGGAGGGATTGTTTTCAGGAACCTCAGT
>JBDHYH010000067.1:0-21998 GCA_039811325.1 Chitinophagaceae bacterium
TTCCTGTTGTATTAATTATCCTGATTCGGATACCACCTCCTCAGATGGATGATGATATTCTGAAAGTAATACCCTGTGGCATCATTTTCTCCCTTTGGGTAAACGATACGATGGCATATATCAGTGGGTCACTAATTGGCAAAACACCATTGTCAAAAATTTCTCCAAAGAAGACAATAGAAGGCACTCTTGGCGGCATCATACTTTGTGTGGCCACGATCACTTTGATCGGATGGGCCGCCGGATATTATCGTGTGTGGGATTGGTTGTTCATCAGCCTGATCACGGCAGTTGCCGGCACGGCAGGCGATTTATTAGAAAGTAAGTTAAAGAGAATGGCCGGAGTGAAAGACAGTGGCAGTTTTATGCCCGGTCATGGAGGATTTCTCGACAGGTTTGATTCTCTGCTCGTAGCTGTTCCTTTTGTATTTGTGTATTATGCTTTGTTTATGAAGTGAAGTTTCAGGTTTCGGGTTCGTTCATCACACAAATCAATCTACCCATTCTAAGTTTTTTGCTTGTTGATGGAGAAAATAGATTTTTTGCCAACCATTCCGCATAACTATTAACCATTAATAGTCCTAAACAATTCTAAGCCCCCTATTCGCCGTAGCGAACTAAACCCTAAACTCCCAACTCCAACTCCCCTCCTCCATCTTATCTTTGCAAGAAAAATTCAGAAGAACATGCGCATTGCAATCAATGGAATGGGACGTATCGGTCGTCTCTTATTTCGCCGGATTTGGGAAGCAGGTAAATATGAAATCGTAGCTGTCAACGATATTATCCCCGGGGCAAACATGGCGTACCTGCTGCAATATGATTCCGTTTATGGTACATTTCCACATAAGGTAATATTTGAAAATAACCAGTTACAATTGGAAGGAAAATCAGTACGGGTTTACAACCAGAGTGATCCTACGCGGTTACCCTGGAGAGCGGAAGATGTAGATGTAGTGCTGGAATGCAGTGGCAGATTTCTGGACAAAAATTCAGCCGGCCAGCATTTGAACGCAGGTGCAAAGAAAGTACTATTGTCCACAACAGGAAAGGAAGATATTGACCTCAGGGTATTTGGCTTCAATCAGAATGGAAATATTGCTGACCTGGATATCCTTTCACCCGGCGGATGTATGACCAACTGCAGTGTACATGTGTTGTACCTATTGAACAGTATGGGAATAGAATCAGCAATGATCAACGTATTGCATTCCTACACTTCCCGGCAGTCGCTTGTAGATTCCGCACACAATCAATATCGCAGGGGGCGTGCCGCGGCTGAATCCATCATTCCGGTAGATATTGACCTGTGCCAGTCTCTCGAAAGATTGCTTCCCGCACTGGCAGGTAAGATATCAGCGTCATCTACCCGTATTCCGGTTGCAAATGGTGCTTACGCAAATTTTTATGTGCAAATGAAATCTGAAGTTTCAATAGCCTCTATCAAAAAAATATTCAAAAATTCAGCAGCAACAGAATACAGAAATATTTTACAATACACCGAAGAACCTTTGGTGTCATTAGACATTAAAGGCAATGTTCATTCCTGTATCATTGACGGGACAGAGATCAGCGTAGTGGGAAAACTGGTTCGCGTAAGCGCGTGGTTCGATAATGAATACGGATTCACATCGAGAATGCTCGATTGGCTCAGTTATTGGGCTGCAAATAGCAAAATGTAAACGAGGGAAACTATTGGAGGGGTGCCAGTTTCCACTCGTTGTAAACGCGGTCGCCCAGCAGTTCTTCAAAAATTCTTTGTGAACGTACGTCAGTCAGGTTGGCAAGATGAGTAGCGTGGTGAAGGTCGGTACCAACATAGTCGATCATTCCTTCTTTCAATAGAAAGCGCGCTGTTTCAGCCTCTCGCTTTCCATAATATCCGGTGAGTGAAAGCAAATTGAGTTGCATCAGAAAACCAAGTTCCTTCAAACGCGAATAGGCATTCTTGTTACCATGAAGGTATCCGTACCGTTCGGGATGTGCAAGCAACGGTTGGTACTTACTTGTTGAAAGTTCAAATGATAATTCATCAATATTCGATGGGTGAATTGAAAATGGAAATTCTGTAAGGAGAAGGCTTCCGTTTAGTGTTAGCAGTTCGTCTCCATTTCTCAGCGCCTGAAGAAAAAATTCATCCATCATGTATTCTGCAGCAGCAGAAATTTTCACATCCAACCCTTCTCTTTTGATGGCAGCCTGCAATGTCAGCAGTGCATTATTAATGGTATCAGGTGTATTGCGATACAGGTCCTGAATCACATGTGGTGTGCAAACAAATTCTTTGATTCCGGCAGATGACAGGTTTCTGAGCAATTCGATGGATGTCTCCACATCAGGTGAGCCATCATCTATTCCGGGTAGCAGGTGGGAATGGATATCCCTCCTGAGCCATGCAAATGCAGTAAGATCGGGCTGCTTTTTCTTATTTAAAAACTTCCACATTCGAATTTCTCTCTGAAGAGATGCGAATATACTTCACATTGGGTTTGCTGACTAATGAAAGGCGTGCCTGCTTTAACAATGAAGTCTTGTATTGATGCAGTTTGCTGAGTGGCTTGAAAATGCTCACAAAAAAAGCAAAAGGAATTTTGTTTTTTTTCATGGCCAGGTAATCTCTTCTATTGGCTCTCAGCCTGCGCTTCAGGTTACCATTGCTTGCCCCGCCACTTCTCATCTTTACAATAATTTCATCTATATAAGTAGCGCTGCAACGGTGCTTGTATAAATACCTCGCCATAAATTCATAATCGGCTGCGGTGTAAAAGTGATTTTCGTATAAGCCAAACTGTTGGATAAGGTCACGGCGAATGTAAAAGGTAGGATGGGCCGGCATCCATCCCTTTCTGAAATTACCTCTCTTAAATTCCTTACCCTTCCAATACCGTGTAACAATCCCTGTATCGTCTGGCATTACATATACCAGGTCACCATAGACTGCATCAGTAGCACGATTTTTAAAAGTGGAAACAATGGTCGAAATGGAATCCGGAGATGCGAACATATCATCACTATTCAGAACGCCAATGATATCACCGGTTGCTATTTTGATCCCTTTATTGATCGCATCATACATACCACGGTCCGGTTCACTTATGAAATGCGAGATGACATCCCGGTTTTGGGTAATGATTTCATGAGTATCATCTTCTGATCTGCCATCCACAATGATATATTCGATATCTTCATGAGATTGATTTCTCACAGATTCAATACAATCCGAAAGATAGCTTCCGGAATTCAACGTTACAGTTATAATTGATACTCTCATTCAGTGTAGTGTCGGTGAAATAAATATATTTTCTTCTATTATGGAAATATAATAATTAGGAATCTTAAACCTTACAAACTACTTTTTGGATACAAATCTGATAGATAGTGATTTAAGAAGGAAAGTGGATTGGGATATCTTCAAATTTTTTGACAATTGCATGCCACTTTCATCTCCGTGTCCTGCCTAATCTGCAGGCCGAAATGGCACTTCACTCCATTCACTATTTTCACTCTTCCCGGCACCAAGGATAGTTTTGCCTTCTTTTGTCAGCACTATATTTTCCATAACCAGCATATCCATATCTGTACGAAGGAAACAACTCAATGCGTCATCAGGAGTATTAACAATCGGCTCATTCTCATTGAATGAAGTATTCAGCAACACCGGGACTCCTGTCAGGCTCCGGAAAGCATCGATCAGCCGGTAATACCTGGGTGAGATTTCCTTATCTACCGTCTGCAACCTCCCTGTGCCATCCACATGTGTAACAGCAGGGAGTACTGATCGCTTTTCTTCCCGAATGCGAAACACTTTTTCCATAAAAGGAACCTCATCGTCCTGTTCAAAATATTCTGAAACATATTCTTTCAATATCGAAGGAGCGAATGGCCGAAAACTTTCTCTTCTCTTGATCTTCGAATTCAGGATTTCTTTTGCATCTGTTCGCCGGGGATCTGCCAGAATAGACCTTCCTCCTAATGCACGTGGCCCAAACTCCGCCCTGCCTGTAAACCAGCCTACCACTCCACCATCCATGATGACCTCGCAAACCTTTTCATAAAGTATTTCATCTTCATATTGCAAATAGCGATGGCTGTGATCGTCCAGATAATTTATGATTTCCTCCTTGCTGAATTTACTGCCGAGGTATGCATTCCTAACGTGATGCTTGTTCGCCTGGGGATTCATTTTGTAATAAGTAAATAGTGCAGCGCCCATTGAAATACCGGCATCGTGCCCTGCAGAGGGAATGTAGATATTTTTGAAAGGAGTATTTTGTTTGATCTTTCCATTGGCAACTGAATTTTGTGCAACACCTCCCGCCAAACATAAATTGGTACACTTCGTTTGTTCATATACGTTATTCAGTATGTGAAAGATGGCCTGCTCAGTAACATGCTGCACTGAGGCTGCGATGTCGAAATGCTTCTGTGCCAGTGTTGTACCTTTGGTTCTCACAGGGCCAAAGGTCATTTCCATTTTTTTACTAAACAGAGGAGCCACCACCGGTATGAAAGATTCATCATAAGTGATAATGCCTTCCGTTCCTTTCCTGAAGTATTCAAGATTTAACTGGAACAAGCCATTATTTGTCAATCGTATAACTTGCTCCACTTCCTCTGCATAGATGGGCTTTCCGTAAGGTGCCATTCCCATCACTTTGTATTCATCACCATAGTGTGGAAATCCAAGCAATTGAGTAAAGGCTGTGTAAAATAACCCGATGGAATGAGGAAAATCAACTGAGTTCAGTATGTCTATTGAATTACCACTTCCAAAGGCTGTCATCGTAGTTGTGAAGTCTCCCGAACCATCCACAGATACACAAGCTGCTTCATCAAAGGGAGAGGCATAAAATGCAGAAGCAATATGGCTTCTGTGATGTTCTACGTTTTGTATCCTGCTTTGGAAAAATGATTCAGACATTCCAAAGAGATTCGATAATTCTCTTTTCAGCGAAGACACCTTCCTGCTGTTGGCAAGTCGATCCTTGACAGCGCCAAAGCTACCTGAAGGGTTCTTCAGCAGGTACATTGCCTTGTTGAAGAGTTTTGCTTTAGGATCACGTCCAATCGCGAAGAAGTCGACATCCCCAGGAACTAAACCGGCTTCCTTCAGACAAAACAAAATAGCCTGCGATGGAAATCCCGCCCAATGTTTTTTTCGGGTGAACCTTTCTTCCTCAATAGCAACGACAAGCCTGCCATCTATGATTAATGATGCAGACGCGTCAGCATGCCAGGCGTTGATCCCTATGATATTCATTAACTGCTCTGTTGATTGAAGTTAGAAAGCTGGTTCTTCGAACGATCACCCGAAATATTTTTGAAGCTTCTGTCATATAGTATGATCATGGTAAAGATGAGTATGTAAGCAAAAATATTGAACCAGGTATGATGATCAATTCCTAATGGCATAGGCCATCCTTTGTTGATGGCTGTGATGAATAGTGTAATCCGTATTACATTGATCAACCACAATGCCAACACTCCCAGTACTGCCCATTTGATCTTCTTCCAAATCTTTCCTTTGTTGGCTGCTACAAATGCAATCCAGAAACTATACACACCATATCCCACACAAGAATAAGCGATAATCACTCCCCTGCCTCCGTTGAACTTAAGGATAAACCCGGGTTCTTCATGAGTAGCAATTCCAAACAGGCTTAAGATGAATGCAGGCGCCCGCATCAGAGATAATTTGATCCAACTCACATAATCGAAATATCGTGCTACAAAATCACTTTGGAATTTCCCATCCGGCGCAGCTAAAGCGATTACAGCCTGGGTACCGTAATAAAGAATACAGAAGATGCCGAGGAATTTAAGGATGTATTTTATTGGAAATTTCATTATGTGCAAAGATTGGGAAAAGAAGATTGAGTATGCAGTGTAAAGCGAATAGCCCTTTGGGGCAAATAGAGTTAAAATGGTTCAGGAAGGTTTGGAGAGGGAGCTAAAGTGAAAGATGCCAACCTAACAACCTGACAACGTTACAACCTTACAACCTAACAACCTATCAGCCTTACAATAGTTAAACAGAAAACATTCTCTCATAGTCTTTCAAAGTCTTTTGAAGATCAAATTTTTCATTTGAGTAACCAACCGCATTTTCAGACCACAATTCTAATGTCTCTTCATCCATCATTGCAAAGTAGTTAATTGCCTCAGCAATTTGATTCGTATCTTTTGGATCTACATTGATGCCGGCGCATCTTTCTCTTAAATGATTCCATGGAGTGTTACGGCTGGTAATCACCGGGCGGCCACTTGCTAGCGCCTCATAAATCGCATGCCCAAAATTTTCACTCTCGCTTGGCATGATGAAAATATGATTTGAAACCAATGCGCTCTTTATTTCATTGAATGGTATCACTCCTTTGTAATCCACTTTGATGTGTCCGGGTAACTTTCTGATTTCAGCCATGCATTGCTCCCAGTATTCATCATCTTTAATGGCGCCGTAAATTTCGTAACTCACCCGGGATTCCACCAAGTGCAACGCTTTCAGGACAGCAAGAATATTCTTCATTGGGGAAATCAAAGCAAGAGTGACCAGTTTCAATTCGCCTGTTCTCTTCGGATTTATGGAGGTGAAAGAAGACTGCATAGGAATATTCCCCGCAATTTCAACCCGGGCATTCTGACCGAATTGATTTTGAATGTAAGCCTTCTCCTCAGCATCAGTAGCATGAAACCAAATTCTATTTTGCAATCCAAATAACTTCAATGTCCGAATATATAATTTCTTCTTACTATTTTTTTGTCCCAGTGCACCGGGATGCAACATGCCCCGCACAGAAAGTATTTTCCTGGAAGCCTTGCAAAATAATAACGGAACCATTGTGAAGTACCACGAATAAAGTCCAACCATGAAAATGATGTCCGGTTGAATGATCTCTATCTGCCTTGTGAGTTGCTGACTGGTGTGGCCTTTTTTCGCATACCATACTTTCGTGTGTGCATTATAGTCAGTCCACTGCCCTGTATCGATATTATCCAAACTGATACCCGTAACATCATGATCACTGGTAAAAATCCAATACTCCACCATATTGAACTGGTCAACAAGATTTGCGATGGAGCGAATCGGCCCACCTGCCCGGAATGCCGGAAGAAACCAGGGTATCGTTATGAAGATTTTCTTTTTGATTGTTCGTTCGTTGGTCGATGGTCGCAATTCCTTATTCGTTACCCATTACCTGATATTCGTTATTCGTTGACCGTTGCTGAGCTTGTCAGACGAAGTCAATACTTGTCTGACTCAGGCCGAAGCGTTGGAATTTTGAATACTGACCGAAGCGTCAGTACCGAAGCATTCGCCAATCAATGTAGATCGATTTGCTGCATTCAACAATTCACCCCGCCGTGGACACAATTAACAATTAACAATTAGCAATTAACAATTAGCAATTAACAATTAACCACCTCCCCCGTATTGCGCATTCAATTCAGCACGTTTTTCTAAAGCCAATTGTTGTGCTTTCAATTTTCTTTCAATGCCTTTTCGACTCAGGTCATTATTCCAGAATATGATCATCACGTAAAGCAGGAAACTTGCCTTTACCAAATGTCCCAAACCCGTCTGCAGTGCGGTATCCGGCCTGATAGGATAATAAAAAACCAACGGCGTGAACAGAATGATGACAGGAAATGTACGTCCAAATTTATGAAAGCCGTTCAGTACCACATTGAATACCCATCCAAATAAAAACATACAGATGCATCCGCCAAAGGTTCCGAAATTGACATAGAAATCTCCCAGTGCGCTGATGCTCATGGAGGTGCCCTGCCTCACCTGCATACCTGTGTATTTTAAAACGAGGCTGTTATCACCGGCCTTCAATTTATTGGGAGCAAGGATTCTTGGAAGGAATGCAGCTTCAATAATTTTCCACAATTCCTCACCTTTTGCATAAGGTTCTTTTTCGGGTACATGACTCATTGCATAAGTCACAATAAAACCCTGGTTGATACGAACATTGCTACCTGCAATACTACTCAAATCAAATATGCCACCATCCTCACTTACTGTTCTGAAACTTTCTTCAAATTGATCAAAAGTACCCTGCCCATAGGTAATGTTTGATCGATAGATGCCTTTCAATTGCTGAATTATTATCACCAGGAGGATCATTCCTACTGTGAACCAAGCCTTGATAATGACAGAAGGTTTGTATTTGATTGCTAATACTGCCAAAACAAATACAGCCCAGGTGAGTAAATCATGAAACATGGCAGTCCGAAGTGAAGAACCGACAATGGAACCTACTACAATTGCCATTGGTAGCCACTTTACCTGTTGCCCGCCCAACAGTAACATAAATAATCCAATAAACTTGAAACTACTTAATATATAAAACACATTAGCCAATTCAGAACCAAAAAACCCCGATACAACAGAGGACAAGAATCCAATTGCAATAAATATATATGGCATTTGTGTATTGGAGCTAACAAAATCCCGGACAGCTTTTTCATCCACTTTTTCTCCGTATAAACGCCCTGAGACATGAAGGCCCAATAAAAAACAAATCACTGCAGGTATCGCGTAAGAAAAATATACCCCTTCAGGTACCTGCATCCTGTATTTGAAATACATCTGTTCATCCAATCCGCTGAAAGCAAAGGATGGCCCCACCAGGTATTGAAGACAAGCCATTGCACCTGCCCAATACCGCACGGGAATCACATAACCATAGGCATAAAATAACAACAGGAACTGATGGCCGGCTATCGCCAATGCAAGAAAGCGCCAAATAGATATATCGGGAATGACCAGGATCACCCCTACTAACCCGAGTGCATAGACGAGCCAGTTGATTTTTACATTAAAGAGGGTCGGAAAAAACAATTATGAATTATGTCCGCCGCAGCGGAAGGAATTACGAATCAATTTAAGAATTCAGCAGAAAAAAATATTAGAACATTTGGTCAAATCGAAGCACTAATGCCAAAATAAAAATGTCATCCCGAGGCACGAAGGATCTCCCCAATGAAAGCTCTGAAGATCATGACCAATATTCAATAGATTCACTATTATTCTTTATTCTCCGATTTTGAGTTAAATGTATTTTTCTTCTGCCGGAATCAGAATTTCATAGTAGAAGCATTCACCTAATCAAATCTCGCCACCAAAACCATACTACCTTCCAGGATTGGTTCATGAACTCTAACACCACCCAAAGTAAAGAGTGAATATCCTTTTTCAATCAAGAATTTTTGGGCTGCACCCAATTCTAATCCCGCATTCTTCTCTGCCCACCATTCAAATTCAAAAATGATGCGGTTAATCCTTTTTTCATCCAACAACTTTTCAGCTCCTTTGAAAACATGATATTCCCATCCCTGAACATCGGCCTTTAAAACTGCAATTCGTCCAATATCATTTTCACTTGCAAACCTGTCGAGGGTAGTGACCTCCACTTTGTATTTTTGAAAACTATCAATCTTTACCATACCGCTCCATCCATGCACTCTGTTTGATTCATAAAAATCCACAACCCCCGATTGAGAAGATAATGCGGAAGAGATACACTCCACATTCTTCAATTGATTCAATTCAATATTATCTACCAGTGTTCTGAAAATCTCCTGAGCGGGTTCAAAGGCATACACTCTTACATTTCTTCTATTTGCGATTGGCAGGCAAATAGCACCGATGTTGGCTCCGGCATCTATAAATACATCGTTATCTAAAAGGTTTTCCTCTATTACCTTTTGCGTCTCGGGCTCATAGACACCGTCAAAGAACAGATACCGACTCACACTGTCGTAAGTGTTCAACACATGAAACTTTAAAGCGTCTTTACATGTTAGTATTTTGTCTTCATTTCTGTATAAAGCTTTACGGAACAAAGCAGTTCCCAATCGCTTTTTTCCTTTGAATGCCGGAAGTTTACGGTATATGTCTGACAGATTCATTCTCTTCTAATGATTACGAGTAAAAAGACTCCAGTCGGAATTAAATTATTTATATTCTGTAAGAGATCGAAGTCTATAAATTTTCAAACACTTATCGCTTCTGATCTTATTATTATAGGTACACCTTTGACAACCGGATACTTCCAGGTACCAGATTCGTCAATTACGAAATCTTTGTTTCCCTCTATCAACTTCAACGGCTGATGGGTAATTGGGCATTGAAGAAGATGGATGATATTGAGGTTATTTGAAGGATCTTCACTATGGGCTCTTCTCAAGTTTTCTACTGCAACTTTGTCGATATCTCCGCCCAAATTCCTGGCTTCAAGGTAAAGGCTATCCCCCATCTTTTTTAATGCAGGAAATAACTTTGAAATACGGGTGAGAGCCAGAGATGATGCGCAGAGCACTTTATTTTTAAAACTTACATATTTTAAATCCTCTTTCAGAACACCAATACCAAGAAAACTATGAATATCATAATTGAAATTTCCAAAGACATCATTATAAATTGCTGCATATTCTTCTACACTATAATACCTGACCACCCATGAATTAAAATCATCAGCTCTTTTTTCTGACAATTGTACTGGTCCCCTCTTATTTCTAAATCCATCCTTGTTAGGGAATTCTAATTTTGCAAGTCCACCTTCTTTCATCACCCTGCGGATTTCTCCTAAGCAGTTCATCAACCTTATTCTGTGCGTGTGCTGAATAACGCTGAAAGACCAAACCAAATCAAAAACACTTTTGCGAAAAGGTAATGCTATTAAGTCAGCTGCTACCACATAGCCATTCCTATTGTGATCTTTTAGTGTTTGCAAACTAGCCTGGCAGAGTTCTATCCTTAAATCCAGGCCAATAGGTAAATACCCTTTTTGGGCGCCTGCTACAAGCCACCTCCCCCAACCACAACCAATATCAAGCATTAGGCCTTCGTTTACTTTACCTACCGGGAGTTCATATTCAGGATACTTCTTCAATTTCCCTACCAGGTCAACATATTGCTTTCCATTGGTGGCTGCTATCTGTAGTTGTATATTCCATGGCAACCCGCCGTCATGGTCTTTTGGCTGCGCTCTGTACTCCAATTTCTCGTAAATCTTCGAACGATTAAATTGAGTTTCCTCCTCATTCAATATTTTATCAGGTTTCATTCGTTGTAGTGTTTGTCTTTTCACTTTGCACGAAACAAAGTCAAAAGATATGCGTCATCAGACAATTCATTTCACTTTGATGTATAGTTCACAACAAGGTCTTCCACCACTATTACAATCTTTTCAAAAGACCAGTCCAGAATTTTTTTATTTGCACACGCTCCCATGCTCCCCAATTGGTTTTTGTCAGCAGCCAACCTTTTCATTTGCTCCTGAATATCCCCTATACAATCAGATCTGAAAATAAATCCTGTCTTGTAGTTATCAACGAGATCAATTGCACATCCGCACTTATCACTCACCAGCACCGCTCTGCCAGAGGCCATCGCTTCATTGACAGCAAGGCCCCATGTTTCGCCAGGCCCCTGCGATGGCAATACAAATACATCCGCCATTTTGTAAACTGAAGGCATCAATTGCTGATTTTGAAAATCGATAAAATGAATTCGTGGATTGGTAAATTTGGATTTCAAATCCATTTCTAAAGGACCATTTCCCACAAAAACCAAATGTGTACCACTTAAATTCATGTCAAGAAATGAAGTTGCAAGTAACCCGGGGTTTTTCTTTGCCTCTAATTTACCTGCAAACAGGAATACGATCTCATCATTGGGAATTCCTAATTGCCTGCGAAAATCTATTCTATTACAATGTTCACGAAACCAAGTATTATCAACCGCATGAGGAACATAGATAAGTTGGCTTTCAGTCAACCCTGATCTCAAAAAATACTTTTTGTTTTCACTTCCTGTAAACAATGCAAAATCAATATTCTTATAAATCCGCCTTAATACCCGGTACCTCAACCAGTCCCTGAATCCATTCCTGTCATCTAACGTAGTGCTATCACCACGAAACAGTACAGGGATTTTATTTTTGAAATATTTGATAGCGCCGAGATGGCTTTTGAATCTCCAGCCAAATACAAGCACCGCATCCGGATGCCACGACCTGACTTCATCAACCAGCGTAGGGTTATCTATTCCTGAATAATTTTTAGAACCGGGTTGTTTTGAAACATTCTTAACGAATGAAAAATTGTACCCTTCCAACAAAGGAATATCCCACTCAATGTTCTTACCAAAACCCGGATCAAACTTTTCTTCATGCTCTACCTGGCTCCAGGTGTAAAATACTTTCACCTGGATTACATTCCTCTCTGCCAGCAACCGAAACCAGGGTGCATTGTACTGGATTGGATGTGTGGTAATAATGGCGAGACTCGGTGTATGCTTCTTCATTATTATCTCCTAAGCACTATCAAGTTTGTATATTTCTTATTGCAACAATTTTTTCTTCAATCTAAAGGCCGCATACTTAATAAGAAACATGACCCTTTTCAAAATCAACTGCAACGTCTTTCTTTGTTTCGGAATAATCATTGCTGCATAGTCAATCTGTTGGTTATCAAAAAATAATAGATTAACGAAGATGGCATCTCCCGAAAAATTATTTTTGGCTGAAAATCCCAGTAGACAAAAATTATTTTTTTTCAAAAAATCATTAATATTTCTAAATAATGGTTGTTGACTATAAATTTCAATAAATTCAACTTCAAGTTGGATTATTTTCACCACATTCAACTTCTCGCCTAAACCGTGAAGGGCCTTTAATTCGGCTCCCTGAATATCCATCCATAAAATATCGATTTTTTCAATTTTATTGTTTGTCATGAATGTATCAAGTCGTAGTGATTCAACTTCAATCAAATCCTGATGATAATCCTCCAATGGATACTTTCCAGAGGCCTTGTACATAGAGGAAGCCCCCTGATTACCATCAGCCCATGTAGTTCTAGTTTTAGATTCATTAATTTGAAAAAAGGAAACAGTCCCATCAAAATCCGAGACAGCTTTTTCATTGAAGATAACATTATGAATAGGTCCTATTGTGCTTCTCAAGAACGGAATAGATTTGGGATTACATTCAAATCCATAGACTAAAGCCTTTGGATATTTTTTTGCGAATTCAATAGTATCCTCGCCATATCTTGATCCAAACTCAAAAATGACACTAATCATGTCCTTACCAATCAATTGATCCGCTACATTAAATAGAATATTTAATTGCCCTATAGAAGGTGTGTGAAAAGACTGAATTTCAGTATTCATAATAATTGATATTCATACGTATTGTCTTTCTATATTCTGTGAAAAGATATTGATTTATATAGTCCTTTATTCTTTTCCAAAACTTCTTCACTTAAAAGGGTTGCCTTTATTGATTTGTTATTCCAATACTCAAGGTGAACATTATGCCGATAGTTGTAGAAAAGAAAATTACCATACATTTCATACTCAGAAAAACAGGATGGTTGATTATAATCTATATTTTCAAGAATTGCAACAATCCAATTTTTATTAAAAGACGCTTGAATTTCAGCTTTAAGCTTACTCAGTATTCTTTTATTGAAAACCATGTGATGGCAAACGAATGATAGATAAAATCTTCTTTTTTCTTTCAGGATTTTCAGATAACTCCTATATGGAAAATGATATTCGTCTGAAAAATTCAAAATGAATCGATCATCTTCCAAAACAAAAGACTGGTGCTTAGCTAAACAGGTATCCGCATCCAAAACCAAAACATTTTCATTTAGAACTATTTCATCCGCGTTCAATTTTATCAGTTGTTGAAAAAGCCATCCTGACCGGTACCACTCGCGGCCTTCAAAAACAATATCCGATTTCTTTATTGGCAAAACAGCATCTTCGTTCAAAAATTCGCACAAGTTACTTTTGCAAAATCTCTCGATACTGCCTTTCTTTCCTATAATATAAATATGATCAATTGGGTTATTAAGATTTACTCTAACAGATTCAATAACGTATGAAAGTGTTGGCAAATCCTTTTCTGCAACAGGGATCAAGACATCTACTCTAACATTGCTTTTCCTTTTACTACTATTAGAGTTTATCAACCTCCAATAACTTTTATAGACCAATCGTAGGGGATTATGTTTCCCTGTAGGAACTCTCAAATTCACAATATTTTTTTTATCTGTTTAATGAGACAACAATCAATATAATGTAACAAATGTTTTACACGGAGAATGGCCTGATAGCTTCACCAACCAATTGGATAGTAAAACAGAAAAAACTCTCAATCAATCTTCTTCACCAATCCTTTGACAAAAAACTTCAATCGCCTCCTGTAGTGCTTTATCGCGTTCAACAACCCTATACCTGAATTCCGTGTAGTGGGCAGTGCTGGGTTTTACCTTCATTTGCCAGTCATAATCATGCAGGATCACAAATGCTTTGGAAAGGAATGCCGCCCAGTAACTAAAGGAACTCGACAAAGACAACACGAGAAATTTGCTCTTGCACATTTGCAATAGATCAAGTATATCCTCTTTATTTTGAGAAAGTGAAACATTGTTCAAAGCAAGGATTTCAGATATTTCATGTTCCTCAGCATCCGTGAAAATAGTAACTGACAGTTCCAGCTTCACTACTTCCCGGATATTCCTGATTGCAGCAATAAAAAACTCATTGGGAGTGATTGGGTTTCCAAGTTTAAAATCACCCCGGCGAACATGAATTGCAATCTCCGGTGGCCTGCATTGGATTAACTTGTTTTTTATTGCAGGTGTGAGCATCTTGTGCAACTCATTACGGATCATATCTTCATAAGGTACCAGGCAATTAAACAATTCCCTTCGGGGAAAAGGATTTTGAAAAACATAATTCATCCTTTTTCCCGGAGTATCTATTATATCTACATCCGGATCCAGGCGTCTTGCAGAGAAGAACAACTTCATTCGAAAAAAAAGCAACGCTGCTATTGGTGTCTCAACAAAATATCCTTTATATCGCCGGGACTTCCTTTCTCGTCGCAGTAATGGCCCCCAACGCAGTTGCGCCCACCTCCCGGTTATCAATTGCATGTTATTGATCTTTGCAAATACTAACGCATACGCCCAAACGAGCATACAGTTGCCCAACCCGGTTCGAGGTATCTTTGCAAAGACTTTGGTCATCAGTCACCTACTATTTGATCTAATGCTTCTGCAAGCAATCCTGTTATATTTTTGGCCGAATATTTCTGAAATATTGTCCCAACTTTAAAGTCGCCTGAAGAGGTACTTAAAAATTTTATGTAGGCCCTCCATTTCTCTACGAAAGTATTTCTAATCGATACCAAATCCTTTTCTCCGTCAAAATCAATCACAATTCCGGCATGTGATTCACAAATCACTCTTACGCCGGAACTCTCTTTATGCAGAATAGCAAAAATTGGTTTTCTCGATAGCACCGCCTGATAAACCTTTGAAGGCGTGTAATGCGGCTCCGTGCTGCCAAGAATGAATACACCATCTGCTTCATTCAAATGCACGAGCACATCGAGGTATGGAATGCGTGCCGGGTATTCAAACACCTGCTTTTCCCAAAGACCATATCGTACTGCTAATGGTTTGATATTATAGCCTTCAGAATCATTGGCAGATTTACCGGTTCCTATAAAATGAAACTCTACACTCTCAAAATCCTCTCTTGAATCTGATATTGCCCTGAACATTGTTTCTAAAATTGTAAATGCTTTTGGCAACATTGCTCCGGCATATACCAATTGTATTTTACCTGGTTGAGCATGAAACAGAGAAGGGGCAAGATTCAATTCCGGTATCCTGTCAAAATCCATTTGCTCCGCTGCAGGAGGCAACGTAAGGCCGATACTGGTTTGAGACAGATTCCTGTTCCTGGTAAAAACATCTTTATAATAAGATTCAGCAACCCCGGAGATAAGGGAAGATCTCTTTACTGCAATCGGCTCGAGGAACCTGGAAAATTTTGTTGCAAACCAGGCACGTGAAAATATCTTTTCGCCACCCGGGAACAAGTGTACCCACGGATCAATATAATCTATCCCATACTTAATGCCGGTGGTACTGTGCAGCCACCGGCCCCAAAGCGCTCCATAAAATGATGGAATGATAATATATAAAAAATCAACTTTTTCACTTTTGATAATTTCTTTTGCACGTCTGTAAAGCGAATAAAATGCCCGTAGGCCGATGTCGCCGACAATTCTTGGCCTGTGCACTTTCGACGCGTTCACTTTTTCTATTTGCACTGAGGGCGAGACCAGTTTCAACAAGTCATAATCCAGTTTTTCCTCATAAAAATTTTCATCAACAGTAAGTATGATGGGAGTCCATCCGAAATATGACAAGTGTTGCGAAAACAAACGCGATCGGTGTACTGCAGTCAGGTTGGAGGGAGGGAAATGGGGCGAAATGATCAGAATTTTTTTTACTACGCTTCTATCAGGAACTATCCTGTTTAAGGCATCGACAAGCACCCCTGTAATACTGGAAGCAAAATAATTCCGAAATTTCTCAACAACAATATTTTCAGATTTGAAACCGGCGATAAAATCCAGGAACTGAGAAAACTTCAAATCAAATGAGTCATAAATCGTCGACTTACCATCTTCTCCATCGAATGTAAGTACTATGCCGGCATTCGTTTGACGAATTACTTCCACCGCTGTACTTTCACTATGCAAAACTGCAAACAACGGTTTTCCCGACGCAATACCCTGGTAAACCTTGGAAGGCGAATAGTGTACCTCAGTACTTCCCAAAATGAAAACTCCATCGGCCTCTTTCAAATGTATCAGCACATCCAGGTAGGGGATCCTTGCAGGATATTCAAATATCTGTTTCTCCCAAAGTCCATATTTCTCTGCCAGTGGTTTTACATTGAAACTTTCCGGATCGTTGGCATCTTTACCCGAACCAACAAAGTGAATTTCTATATTGGAATATTTTTCCTGCTGTTCCTGAATCACTCTGCAAATCAACTCAAATGGGGTGTAAGCCTTTGGCAGCATAGTGCCGGCATAAATCAATTTTATTTTTCCTGCTTCCTTCCTGAAAAGATATGGCTCTCCACCAATATTATTTACAGCCTCGTGGTCAGCAGGTTCTGCTCCTATGGGAAGACTTGCAAAAATGGCTGTTCTGTTTAAATGCGGGTTTCTTTTTACCACATCCCTGTAATAAGCTTCTGCAACTCCTGTCACCAGGGAGGCTCTCTTCACAGCAACGGGTTCGAGAAGTTTCGATAGCTGCGTTGCAAACCAATGCCTTGAGAATATCTTTTCACTTCCGGGAAATTGATGTACCCAGGGATCCTGGTAATCGATTCCATAAGGAATTTTGGTAGCCCTGTGAAGCCATCTGCCCAAAAGCGCTGCATAAAACGAAGGAATAGTGATATAAAGAAAATCAATCTTTTCTTCTTTGATAATCTGTTTCGCTTTTCTGTACAACGACCTGAATGCCCTCAATCCAATATCACCCAAGATTCGGGGCTTTGATATTCTCATTGCCTTCACCTTCTCTATTCTCAAATCTCCGGGTAATAATTTTTCAAGGTTCGGATCGAGGCCCTGCTCATAATACTTCTCGTCCACTGTTAATATAATTGGTTTCCATCCATAGGCCGGTAAATGCATTGCAAGGAACCTTGCCCTATGCACCCCTACGAGATTCGACGGTGGAAAGTGAGGCGATATGATGAGGATTTTTTTCAGAGTTGGTGGATTGGTACGTTTAATCAAAGAACCAAATCTCAAATATTGTTGTCATCCTGAGGCACGAAGGATCTGCATGATTGAAAAATCATAATTGATGCATAAATCCTAAGTCCCAACTTTTGATTTTGATTTCAACTGTAACTCTAAGATTTGGCGGTTCCTTCTTCGCCGCGGAGAATCAGGATGACAAGCTATTTATCTGTGATTGGACTTTGGTGCTATCTTCATTCAGCTTTTGAAAAACAATTAGGCTTTGCCAAATCAATGAACCAAAAATTCAAATATTGTTGCCTCTTCAGCGAAGGAAAAACCTACTTAATCAACACGCCCGATCTTCATGGGCTTTTGATTTATTCTGTGCTCAGTACGTACACGTAAAGACTTCCACACCTCTAATAACTTCTTCGCTTCCTCCTCCCAGCATTGCGAAGAAGCAGCGCTATATCTATCTTCTCTTCCTGACTGAATGGATTCCTTCATATCCAACAATTTCTCTATTGCCCCGGCAGCATTTTCATTTTGTAATGGTAGCGCTACTCCATGTTGAGGAAACTTTTCAAAAAAATCCTTGTGAGCCGGAGTATCACTTGCTAATACAAAAAGCCCACATTGGAAATAGGTCAGTAACTTATTAGACCATGCAATGATATTGTTGTAATCTTTTCCGGGTTCAATGGCCAGGCCAATATCGAAAGCTGACAACTGCTTATGAAGTGATTGCTGATCCATGGGTGGCATGTATTTCACAAATGGATATTTCGAAAGAAAAGAATTAAAAAATTCCTCCTTCCTGTTTCCAATCAAAGTGAGTTCTATACTTTCGGTATACTTTTCCAAAACAGGTATGATCTGCTCCAACCCTCTCTTGAAATTCACATTCTGAGAGAACCAGACAATCCTCAATTTATCCTTTGAAATATTCGCTGCAGCAACAAATTCTTCCTTTGAAAAAAAATTATAGACTTCTATCCAGTTTATATTATCAAATCCAATGTCATCGATTGTTTTCGTCTTCATCAATGGCGCAGCAAATGATACATACTCCATTTTCGGAAGAAAAGTATTCATTAGTTCTCTTGTCAACTTTTGCACATTCATATTATCTCCTTCTCCCGGGTGATAATCCTCTACATCAAACCCACATTTGCAACTGAATTTCTGCGAGGCAGCCCATGTGGGATACAGTGCTCCGGGATTGTGCCCGATGACAAGATCAAAATTTCCATTGATACAATTTACCTTCCTCAAAAGAAGCATTGTTCTCCTGGTTACAGCCTGTGAGAGCATCCAGCCTTTGATTGGAATAACGCGTCCGATTACACGAAAAAAAAGCTCCAGGAATACACTTACTGCCCAGGGAAGGAATGGCTTACGTCCTCCGGGAATGATATGCAGGATTACTCCATTTTCCTTGAACTCATTTTTGATCTGTTGATTGAACGGAAAACTCCAGTTATCAAATTCAAAGCAAACAACTTCCACATGATGCCCTTGTTGCAATGCAAGGCGCACTTCCTTTACCAAACGGGGATTGGTGGCAAAATTGAGAGTAGAAATGAAGAGAACAGAATTAATATCAGCAAATTTTGGATTGAAAGGCCGGCAACACGGCCTGAAAACGGCTATGATACTTTTAATACCATATCCTTTTGCAACTGGTAGCACTCTCCACTTTCACTGCATTCCGCCTTACCATTGGTATCAAAATACAATCGCACACCACGCTCACTCACCCACCCGATCTGCCTCGCAGGATTACCGACCATTAATGCAAACGGTTTAACAGGTTTCGTCACAACAGCACCTGCACCTATCAGTGAATATTCTCCAATTTCGTTACCGCAAACAATGGTGGCGTTCGCGCCAATAGTAGCTCCCTTCTTCACCAGGGTATTTTTAAATTCTTCTTTACGTTCGATAAATCCACGCGGGTTAATCACATTTGTAAACACCATTGATGGCCCCAGGAATACACCGTCTTCACAAATGACACCTTTGTAAACAGAGACATTATTCTGAATCTTTACTTTGTTTCCGATGGCCACTGCATTATCGATGAAAACATTCTGGCCAATGTTGCAATTGTCTCCGATTATTGCCGATGGCATTACGTGGCAGAAGTGCCAGATTTTAGTACCGTTGCCTATGATGGCACCCTCGTCTATAATGGCGGACGGGTGTGTGTAATAGTTTTTCATTTAGTTGTTTTTTAAGTTTTTAGATACGCTCCGGTTTGCAGCTAAGCCTGTAAAAGTATAAAGAAGATGACACAGCCTGCGGACTTGCTCCATGGGAGTAATGAAGAACCATCCCTGCCTGAAAGAATCGCTTCGTAATAAGAAAAGAAGTACCGCCTCGCCCGCATCGTGTGGATACACCTGCACCGGAGGAGAATTCAGGAGCGATAAATCTTCTCAATAATCACCACCGTCTTCATTCCTTCAAAGCCATTGGTAGCAATATTACCACCGTGCTGCAACACGTCTAACAGGTTTGCATACACTTTGTCGTGGTTGCTCATGCTGCCCACATATTGACCATAATTGTTGGGAGGATTTCCAGTTGGTAATTTGTCAATTATATAGTCTTCTATATCCTGGTATTCCAGTTCATTCAGATATTGCCCGCCTATTTTCACCGTTCCTTTCTCTCCAAAAATAGTTAGAGAACCTTCCATGTTCTTTTTGTGACTGTTCACTGTATAATTCAAAGCGCCTGTAATACCATTCATAAATTCAATAATTACAGCACCTGTATCCTCAAATTCGATGATACCCTGGTGATGATAATTACGCAAAAGAGCATGAGTCTCTTTTACATCTCCAAACATCCAATAGAGCAAGTCGATAAAATGGCTGAACTGTGTAAACAATGTACCGCCATCCAGCGCCTTTGTCCCCTTCCATGAATTTTGATAATAAGCCTCATCCCGGTTCCAGAAACAATTCAACTGAATACTGAATACTCTCCCCAATCGCCCTTCATCCAACGCCTTCTTCACTGCCACCACCGGAGGATTGAAACGGTTTTGCTTTACAATAAACAATTGTTTTCCACTTCTTTCAGCGGCCTCAATCATCTGCATACAATCCCTGACATGAATTGCCATCGGTTTTTCACAGAGAACATGATATCCCGCGTTAAGGGCTGCTATGGTATGCTCCGCGTGCAAACCATTCGGAGTACAGATAACAACCACGTTGGTTTCCGGATGATTATTCAGCATTGTATTATAGTCCGTATAGACAATGGCGTTATACTCCACTGCAAGGGATTCCGCCTTGCCAGGAATGATATCGCATACTGCCGCGAGATTACCAATTCGGTTGATGATGGCTGCATGTCGTTGGGCAATGCGTCCACAACCGATGAGTGAAAAATGTAGGGATCTATTAATGATTAAAAGGTTTTAATTGATTTGAGGGTTTTTAATGTCGATGTTGGTGATTAATGATATTCGTAAAGCGCGACGCCCTACGAACGTCGCTATGGAAGATGCCGCCCTTTCAGGGCTTATCGAAATTTTAGACATTACCAACCAGCCCTGAAAGGGCGGGATATTATCGAGCAATGGTCGTAGACCGTTACTCAAAATGACCGTTTTTCAAAATAATTTTCCCCATCAATCTCTTATCGCAACGTCCTACGAACGCCGCTCATGAAGATGTCGCCCTTTCAGGGCTTTAAAAACATTCAATCCCAAACATATCTCTCATCAAACTCAACATTCAAATCTCTAAGTATTTTCCGATATTCATCCTGGAATCCGGTTCTTGAATGATGCGCATGTTGGTTCTCAATGTAACGAATCAACCCATCCATTTCATTTGGATTAACCGAGAAAGCGCCATATCCATCTTGCCAATAGAAATTTTCATATTCCGATCCATTTGTTTTCATCCATTTCGAAGAACTCGTTTTAATTTTCTCCACCAATGTCATCATGGCTATTTTCTTAGAGAGAAAACACAATATATGTACATGATCCATATAACCCCCAATCCGTACCACCTGACTCTCCAATTCATTGCACGTACCTCCGAGATAACTGTGCAATTCTTTCTCTACCGACTGCTTGATAAATGGCTGTCGATATTTTGTACTAAAAATGATATGTACGGCATTGCGAACTAATGATTGTCCCATGGCGTATTAATTTGGTTGATTCTAAAACTACGACTTTTATGACGTTTGCATATTTACATTGTATTTGTGCGATGTCCTACGAACATCGCTATTTATATTTCGCCCTTTCAGGGCTTACCGAAAATTTAAAAATTATCAACCAGCCCTGAAAGGACGGAATAATCTCGGGTAATGGTTGCTGGCCGTTGACCCGAAAAAAATACTTCATCCCGAAATTTCCACCTATCGCGA
>JBDHYH010000068.1:0-21551 GCA_039811325.1 Chitinophagaceae bacterium
TTCACATAATCTTTTACATGCTCAATGTTTTTTCCTCTTTCGAGCATGATGGTTTTGAGTCCTTTTTCTGTGAGTTCTTTGGCTGCCCATCCGCCGGAGATGCCGGAGCCGATTACAATTGCATCATAAGTGTTTTTTGCCATGAATGTTGTGGTTTGTTATTTGAGGTTTTTTAGTCGTTAGTTGTAAGTAACAAGTCGTAAGTTTCAAGTTCCATGTTTCATGTTTCATTTAATGTACCCTACTTGCTTTATTCGCTTCTCCAGACTTAATTCTTGATCACTGATTGCACTCTCCATTCCTTGCCATCAAATACTTTAATGAAATAAATATCTGCTTTCAAGTCATTTAGATTTAGAGTTGCAGTCTTCTTGCCTAAGCCATATTCAAACCGTTTTACAATCTTACTGAATTTATCCATTACCTGGACTTCACGCATTGATACATTTTTATTTTGAGAAGTTTGCTCATCAAGTGCAACGGTAATAGTTCCCTCAGTGGGATTTGGTGAGGTTGTAAAACTCCAACTTCCTGTGCAAGGTTGTATTAAATGATAGTTACCGGTACTCCACTCACTCCACCCACAGGAATTTTTGAGCCGGTATAAAAAAGTAATTACAAATGGCTGAACTATGGGCTGGAAGAACGTTACGCGAATTCCTGCTTTATTAATCCCGGACCATGCATAAGCTCCTGCGTTGTTTGTTACCTGGTAAGGATTTGAGCAGAAAACCTGCCATTCTACTTCAGTAATATTATAATTATTTAACCCACAACCGGAAGTCCCATTATAATTTACTCCGAATGACATAGCACCGGTACCACTGAGGCATGAAGGCCCACTAACAAGAAAGCTGGAATAATTGATATCAGGGACATTGACATTCACTTCCTTAGTTTTATTAATTCCACAACCAACTGAGGCAGTAATAGTAACAATACCGTTATTAACCCTCGTTAAAGTTGCAGGATTGCTATTTGGTGTAATAGAGGCAATATTGGGATTAGAAGATGTCCATGTGACATTTCCGTTGTAAGGAACACCATTATTATTTAGTGTGTATGTTTTGGTTCCGGAGCAAATATTTCCATCTCCTAATATGGATAAAGAACCACCTGTAGAAGAAACCAATGTTGATATATTAGTAGTATTAGTAATCAACGCCCCTATGCCATTGGGATCAAGCCAATTACTTAGTCTTGTAGAGTTGGTACCTCCACCAGTCCAGGATAAATCAAATCTTCCATAATTATTGCCACCAGTTTGTTGATTGCATGGTGGATATGTAGGCTGTGTTCCTGAAAAATTTTGTCCAACAACTCTATGGTTTTGATCAAATAATGGAGAACCTGACGATCCCTTTTCAGTAATACCGGATTTCCATACTACTCTCCATGCGGTATTTGAATTTAATCTTACATTACCTATGGCTGCTGGATATGTGTCAAAACTTATCTTCATTTGATCACCTTTTGGATGATGAATTCCGGTTGTGGAAGCTGGAATATTATTTTGACGATTCCAACCTAAAAATGACAAGTTTAAATTTGCAGTTGGAGTCTGGTTTAATTCAATTAATGAAAAATCAGTTGGTTCAAATGTTGCTCGTAATATTGCACCATTAAAAAGGATCGATTGACTAACGTTAGTATTCGGTATGCACGTTGAACTCCACCACCCAAATAAAAATGTCCAATTATTTGTATTCCTACCTTCTGTAACATGCCAAGCAGTCAAAATGTAAGGCTTTGCAGTATTACAAGTATTCATCATTAAGGCACCAGATGCATTTCCTCCATCTTCTGTTTCTATTAAACACACAGCCCTTCGTTCATTTTGCCAATCATTTCCTTGTGGGCAAATCATGTTTATATTACATTCACTAGAGGTATTAAAATGCCCTATATAAGCGCTATCTACACGGATATTCACGCTGCTATTGAATTCAAGAGGTAACCCAAAATAGACTTTGCTAATGTGCAATTTATTTTGATTAACCTCATCCATTGGGATTTTAAGTTCAAGTATAATTGAATTTCCCACAAAACTATTAGAGCGCCATGCTTTATTTAATTTACCTGACCCAACATTTTCATTAGCTCTAATTGGCCCAGTTACAACTGTTCCTTCTGAATTATATAAATAGAGTATAGCATTCTCTGACAAACTTAATTCATCAAAAGAAATACTAACTGATGTGGCATTTGTGGCAACAATTTTTTGTTTATAAACAAAACTTCTATCAACAGTATCTTTTGATGACAAAAAAAGCGGGAATAAATCTACTAATACAGCCTCTGAAGATTTGTAAAAATCTTTGGCAATCATATTCCTTTTTACAGAATCAATTGGAGAAAGTATAATTTGATTTGTATTTTTTTTACTTCCAAAAAGACCTGCTTTTGACACAAAAGTACTACCATAAGAATTGACAAACACCTGTCCCAAACTCGTCATACATAATGGTAACAAAGCAATTAGAATTAAATATTTTTTCATTTTATTTATTTTTTAAATTAAATAAATATCTAAATGACAACCCGAATGCATTAAGCCAACGGATAACAGTATTGCCTGGGTCTTCATACAGAATTATGTCTTTTTTATAAGTATGAAATACTCGAACGTAAGGCTCCAATTCAAAAATCGAGTAACTATTTATTGATATTGGGATGTTTGAAAATAGGTTTATTGAATTTCCAGAATACTCAAAATCTGATACTTTATTGTTTGCATCGGGAAATGGCTCTGTCCCAAAATACTTCTTTTGAAACGAGTAATTAAATATTATTTCTCCACCTACTTTGATTCGTTGGGTTGAACCTATTTTATAAGTTAGACCAATAGGAAATCTCGCCAGGTCATAAACGTAATAACGGGTTGATGTTCCAATAGGGAGACTATCTATTCCTCTATTTAAAAGTTCATGATCATAAAACTTTTTGAAATTGTATTTATTCCGAAAATAGCCAACACCTATGTAGAAGTTCAATTGGTTTTTATAAAACTGCTTTTGAATTAATAAATCTATACCATAGTTTAAAACCGTATATCTTTGTTTTTTTGATTCAAAGCTTACTGGGAAAGCAATATTTTCTGTCTGAAATTCAAATTGAACAGGAACACGAAGTCCAATTGAAACACTATTTTCATTTTGAGCTTTCCCAATAGTAGAAAAGAAGAAACAAGCAATTAAAGAAACGATAACATTATTTATTTTCCGTCTTTTCATGGTTAAATTTTCGAGATTAGACAACCGCTATGGAAAACCCTGATTGACTTTCCACCTACACATCGCAAATTCCAATCGCTTCTCTCAATGATTCTACTTTGTCTTTATACGTAGGAACAAACTCCTGCGCTACATATCCTTTATAACCTGTTTTGAGTATTGCTCTCATGATGGCCGGATAGTTGAGCTCCTGTGTCTGGTTGATCTCATGCCTGCCGGGAACACCACCGGTATGGTAATGCGCGATGTATTGGTGATTGTCTGTAATGGTGCGAATGACATCGCCTTCAGAAATCTGCATGTGATAGATATCGTAGAGCAATTTGAAATTTCCTGAACCTACTCTCTTGCACAACTCCACTCCCCACGTGGTATGATCACACATATAATCTTTGTGATCCACTTTGCTGTTGAGCAATTCCATTACCATGGTAACGCCATTCTTTTCGGCTACCGGTAATATTTTTCCAAGTGCTGCTTTACAATTCTTAAATCCTGTTTCGTCATCCATTCCCTTGCGCTGCCCTGTAAAGCAGATCAGGTTTTTGTATCCTGCTTTTTTCATGATGGGAATTACCTCGAGATATTCACCGATCAACTTTTCGTGGTATTCCGGATTATTCAATCCCTTATTGAGATTGTTATCACCGGAAGTATAGCACATGGAACTGTAGATGCCATGTTTCTGCATCGTTGGCCATTCTTTTGGCCCGGTAAGGTCGATGGCTGCAAAGCCAATTTTCTTTACGACTTCGCACAGTTCATCCAATGATAAAAAATTGTAGGTCCATCTCGAAACCGAATGGTTGATGTTACCTTTCAGTGGGCCGTGCTCATTTTGCCTGCAGGCGGCAGTGGCCGTGATCATCGGCGCAGTGAGTATAGCGCCACTTCCAAGTATCATGTTTTTCAAGACGGTTCTTCTGCTTTGTTTAGGTTTTGTCATGATGTTTATACAGTGTTTAGTTCAACAGGTTTTTCTTTCTTCTGATTAAATGTAAATGTGAAAAGGAAGAACACAGCCAATGCGATCAGTGAAGGTATGATCCAGATCATCTTCCAGTCAAACACGTCAGGCCCCAGCGTATAAGCATCTGCTATCAGCCCTGCTATCCAAAAACCGATCAGCATACCGACTCCATAGGTTGCCAGTGTGATCAACCCCTGTGCAGCGCTCTTGTATTGCTCGCCAGCTTTTGCATTGGTATAGATTTGTCCGGATACAAAAAAGAAATCGTAACACACTCCATGTAATGCAATGCCGATAATGATCATGAATGCAAGGTCCCCTGCATTGCCATAAGCAAATAATGCGTATCGAATAGCCCATGCCAGCATGCCCACAAGTATGGTTCTTTTGAATCCGAATTTTTTGAAGAATACCGGAAGCAGCAACATGAAGATCACTTCCGATGCCTGGCCAATCGTCATCTTACCTGCCGGGTTAGATACTTTGATATTCGATAAATACTGACTCGCATACTGATAATAGAATGCCAGCGGAATACAAATAAGAATAGAGGCGATGAAGAAAATAGTGAAGTTTTTATTCTTCAATAGTTTCAATGCATCAAGACCTAATATCTCTGAAACCTTCACTTTGGTTCCTTTTGCGATCTTAGGTGGTGTCTTGGGAAGCGTGAAACTAAAGATGCCTAATACCAGTGACGCAATGGATGCCATCAAGAATGTATTCTTCATAAGGCCTGCTTTCACACTTTCTTCCGAGTCCCAGTAGAAAACAAAACTGATCAGCAATCCTGCTACGATCCAGCCGATGGTACCCAACACCCTGATACTCGAAAATTCTTTTTCAGGATCTTTCATCTGGTTGAATGAAATAGAATTCACCAGCGCAAGTGTCGGCATGAACAAGATCATATAAGCCAGAACATACGGATAGAAGACCGCGATGTCGGTGGCATTGTACATCTGGTACATCAGCACAGCGCCTACGAGATGCAATACTGCGAGGATTTTTTCTGCATTGAAAAACCGGTCTGCGATCAACCCGATAATAAACGGTGCGATGATTGCACCCCATGATTGTGTGGAAAATACTGCAGCACTCTCGGAGCCGCTGGCCTGGAGGTTATTCCCGAGATAAATACCCAATGTAACAAACCATGCTCCCCATATAAAAAATTCGAGGAACATCATCGAGGCCAATTGGAGCCAGGTGGATTTTTTCATACTTAATATATTGCGATTATGTTTTGGAAAAACTAAATATACTATTTTTAGAATCAGATGCATTTTTTTATTGAATTAATTTTGCACAGTACAGAAAATTGGAATGAATATGAAAAGAAAATTAAGAATGGGAATGATCGGCGGCGGACGCGGGGCGTTCATCGGAGGTATTCACCGTATGGCATTGGGCATTGATGGAATGATCGAGCTGACCGCCGGTGCACTGAGTATCCATCCGGAAGAAGCGCGGCTTTCAGGTGAAGACTTGTTTCTCTCTTCCAACAGGATTTACGAATCTTATAAAGAAATGTTTGAAAAAGAATCAGCACTTTCCAAAGAAGAACGCATTGACTTCGTAACCATCGTAACACCCAATCACGCTCACTTTGAACCTGCAATGATGGCGCTGGATCATGGATTTCATGTAGTGATCGAAAAGCCAATGACACTTACATTGGATGAAGCAAAGCAACTGCAGCAAAAAGTAAAAGAGACAGGACTGGTACTTTGCCTTACGCATACATATTCAGGTTACCCGATGGTGAAAGAAGCGAAGCAACTGGTAGCACAGGGAGCAATTGGTAAAGTAAGAAAGATCATGGTGACATACATTCAGGGGTGGCTGAGCACTGCTGCGGAGAAGACAGGGAATATGCAGGCAGGATGGCGTACCAACCCGAAGACATCAGGCGATGCAGGATGCATGGGCGACATTGGTACGCATGCCGCACACCTCGCAGAATACATCAGTGGCCTGAAAATAACAGCGATGAGTGCAGACCTCAACATTTATGTACCGGGCCGTGCTTTGGATGATGACGGAAACGTGTTGCTGAAGTTTGAAAATGATGCATCGGGTGTGTTGGTCGCATCGCAGGTAGCGGCAGGTGAAGAAAACAACCTCAGCATAAAAATTTATGGCGAGCAGGGCGGACTGGAGTGGCACCAGATGGAGCCGAATACTTTATTATTAAAACATCTTGACAAACCTGTGGAGGTACTGCGTGCCGGTGCGGGGAATAAAACTTTATCAACTGCTGCATCCGGCAATTGCCGAACTCCTGCCGGGCACCCTGAAGGATACCTCGAGGCATTTGCCAATCTATACCGGAATTTTGCCTGGGCACTTGCAGAAAAGATTTTTGGCGACAAACCTGCACAACCTTACGAATTCCCGACTGTGGATGATGGTGTGAGAGGAATGGCGTTTATTGAGAATGTGGTAGCTTCTGCAAAATCGAATGAGAAGTGGAAGAAGTTTGAGATGTAACTTTTGTTTTTAAAAATAGAAATTACACAGAGGTTCATAGAGAAGTCATATAAATTCTAAGAAACAGGACGTTCATAAGGAGAATGTCTGCACTGATTTCTTTCGAATAAAATAAAATTTTCCGGAAGAAGTTCGTTCAATGTCTATCACAGTATTTCGTGAGAAAGGAAATTATTCTGTAGTAAAGGTCCATCACGATTAATAATTATACTCCAACAAAAAATAATTTCCATTTCCCTGGCGAAGGTAATTGCATATACCTTAGGAAACCGGGCAGATGGTACAGCATGAAATCTTTCTGATTTAATACTATCATGTAATCAACTTCCTCCGGCACATTTTCGAACGAATCTTTTTTTCTAACCATAAATTAAATACAATGACTATTAAAGATGAACCAAGAGGCATGTTCAAAATTTTTAATCTCGTTATCCTGGTTGCAGTGATCCTGCTCTCAGGTTGCAGCAAAAGCGATAATGGTGGCGGTGATTACTATTTCAAATTCACCTTGAATGGGAAAACGACCACGTTCAAAGGGAATCCCTATGGATCATTCAACGAAAGTGGGGGCATTTATTATGGCGGTGCCGGAGCCTTTCAGGATATGAACGTCGGCACTAAGAATGTAGTGTCAGCACTGGTTTCAAGTGCCTCTTCCATTAAGGCCGGCACCTTCACGGGGCTTGTATCTGTGCCATCAGGGGGAGATACTCCGGCAGTTATTTTCTCATGGATCGATGAAAACGGAAAAACATACAGCAGCATGTACCAGGACAATGCGACGAATACAGTTACCATTACAGACCTGACCGGTTCTTCTGTCAAAGGAAAATTCTCAGGAAAGATATATGATGTCTTACAGCCTAATGCAGCAGCAATGAATTTCTCAGGAGATTTTTATGTAAAACGAATGAAATAACAACCGGCTGAATCGACTGACAGGAAATCAAAATGATCCGATGAACGCATTTGGACCCGGGCGAGGTCGGTGGTATTCCAATTAAGATATCTAATGTGGCACATACTGTGGAAGGCGTAGGCTTCTAACAAATACCATCACACGAAATTGGCTTTCTCTTTAGAAATATTTCATAACAATGGATGCTACCCTTTGAATATCTCCATCATAATGATGATTGCCATGAATTGTAACAACTACACCATTTCTGAGTGTTAACCGGCCTTTGCCGTATCCGGGTTCATCACTTCCAAAGATGATAGCGGCTTTCGGAATCTGCATCGCATTGATTGCAGGAAGCACTTCCATTGACCTTTTGGCACTTCCTCCAAACAGGTCTGCCAGGTGAATTTCAAAGTCTGTGGACACAGAGGGCGATAACAACACAACACTTATCAACTTACTTTTCAATGCTGCAGGCAGTTTGTTTACAACAAATGGCATTACGTCTGCGCCGAAAGAATATCCGACCAGCACAAAATGCTGCGTTGAAAAGAGTGGTAATTCCTTTTCGATGTACCGGCTGATATCAGCTACAGTTTCTTCGGGAGATTTTTTGTGCCAGAAATATGATCGTGCATCCATAGCCGTTACCTGGTATCCGCCGGTATTGATATCTGCACAGAGGCGGGTAGAAAATTTATTCATGCCTCCATCACCGCTTATGTAAAAGACCAGAGGATGATCTGCTTTGCCCTGCCAAACTTTCAACGGGAGCGGGGTTTGAGCAAAATCTTTCAGTGAAGGAATTGAAAAGAGCAGGATAAATGCAATATATTTTTTCATGGCTTCATTACATTATTGATGGCAATTGGCAATTGTAGCAGGTCAAAATCATTCTCATACACGAGATATTTATTTTCCCAGATGGTGGCATATTTTTCTTTGAACTCACGCAAGCCTTTGTAATGCTGGAATCGCCTGATCTTTTCTGCAGCAATTTTGATGATCCTTTCGGCAGTACTGTCTGGTTGTGCTATGCCTGTCATTGGCACGAGTCCGAGATTGATATAGTACTTGCCTTTCCCTCTTGCATACTCCACCAGTTTTACAATGAGAGCATCCATTGCTGCACCCGGCGCATCTTCGGCCTTCCTGATCAGATCGTAGGTGCAATCGTCTTCCGCATAATCAGGGATAATATTAAGGAACGCTTTTATCGCTCCTGATTCATTACTTACGGCAATAATATCCTGTTTTTTAAGTTCATTTACATCAAACAACCCTTGTGAAAAAAGTGATTCAGTTTTCTCAAACTCTTTCAGCCACTCATCAGAAACTACTCTAAGTTTTCTCAAAAATTCTTCATTATGCGGAGCAGGGTAAATGGCAGTGACGAAACCTTTTTTTTCAATACTATTCAATCCGTTTCTCAGAGACTTTTTGCTGCTTCCACTGAGAGTAAAGTCTCTTACATCCAGGATTGCTTCCTGCCCGATGATCAATTTATTCCGGTACAACTGACTAAACCAGTGTAGGCTATTTTCTCCAACCCTGTAATAGGCCGGCTTTAGCCCCATACTCCTGCAATGATATTTGAATTCACGCAACACATCTACCTTGAATTCTTCGGAACACACAGGTTCTTCGAGCGCAATTGCAAACCCACCTGAAATCCGGTAGGAAATAAATGCATCATAATGCTCGGATAAAAAAATCAATTTATCCTGGTAAGTTTTGAAGTAATCAACTGCTGAATTGCCATATTGATTTATCAGGAATCTGGCTTTTTCTTTGTTGCTTTCATTTTCCGTGTGTTTGTCTCTTTCCGTTCTGATTAGAGTAAACAGCAGGAACCCCCACGTTAGAAACCCGAGGGTGCGGATCAGCACTTCGAATTCCCGCCCGAATTTGGTAGCCGGTACCAGCGTATCATCATCCACCAGCAAAAAGATCTTCAGTGTATGCAGGATTGATTGCTTCCATGTAAAGTCCAGATGGAAGTGCCTGGCATCAATAAAATAAAAGCTGGTAAAACCAAAGATGATTACTGCCACAAACGCAAGTAATGAAGTCTTGATCCCCATCCTGAGATACCGCGTACTGCTGCGTAATCTATATTGCGAAGCAGACGCCAATAGAATGATAAGAACAATGAGTGTAAGAAGGGCTTCTTCATATTCCAGGTCTTTGGATAGATGTCCTACCAGAGAAAAAATAGTAAAGACCACAGCAACGATCCACGCATTCCGAAGCCCCCGGATCAGGTAGGCTGAAGTAACAATAAGTGCAAGCCCCAAAAACAAAACCAGGATATTAGAAGCATGAATCGCATCCAGAGGTATATATTGCCTCAACAATCTTAACCGTTCATGAATGGGAGGCTCTATGACAGAAATGATATTGACGATACCCAAAAGCAGTGTAAGCAATACCGGTACTACCCTGTAAAATATCTTTCTTCCATGCCAACCAAAGGATATTAATCCAAGCATCAACGGAAGCCAGAATTCAAATATCCGGTATAACACTGTAATGGAAAGCGCCGTAGCACTGCTGTAACCAAACTGTTCCAGAACATATACCATTGATAATTCCACAGCACCTAATCCCCTGAGAAAAGGTGAAATAACCATCATCAAAACAGAAATAATATAACCTGCTGCGGCAGCTCCAAATGAAGGAGTAGCGCCGATTGCCAACATGGCAATATAGACATGAAACATGCCGCTCAGCTCTACTCCTACAGAATACGTGACAGCTCCTGCAAATTTCATCCGGTTAATATCTGCGGATACTACCTCTGCTATAGCAGGGCCAAATGAAGGGAACCATTTGTTCAACAAATGGTACAACTTTCCCTTTTGCTTTATTGAATGAAAAACAATAAACAATGAAACAACAACTGCCACCACAAAAAGTAATCCCCACCAGGAATCGGCAAATTTTCCAGAACTCAGCACTGTGTAAACCACTACCGGCAATCCTGCTATGAAGACCGTGAGCATTCCGGCTATACCAAACAACCCGCTTGCCTGGTGTACCTGTATGGTGCTGAACCCCTGGCGCCGCAACTGTGATGGTGAATAAGCTAATGCACTGACACCACCCGCTGGCAGAAAAACACTAATGAAATTTCTTTTAAGAAAAAGAATGAGCCCGTTCTCCCATTTGAGGTTAAGGCTTACGGCAGCAAAACTTTGTTTATAAATTCCTGATTGAAAAAAAATATATACTAAAGTAAGCAACATCCCGGCTATGATCCAGTAGGAATTCGATTGCCTGATCTGGGGAATGATCGCCTGCAACTCCTTACGCTCACTTCTGAAAAACACAATAGCAAGAAGCAGCATCAGAATTGCCAGGATTTCTTTCCAATAGGTTTTGGGAGAAAAATTTCTTGTAATGAATCTTAGTTTTTTCAATGCACCCAAATTTAGGAATTCCCTTAAGAGATAAAAAGCCCCGTGTTGATAAAAACACGAGGCTTACATTACCTAAAACAAAGTCTGTTATTGTTTCTTATTTTCCTTAAAACGTTTATCTGGAGTTCCGTTCTTTTTCAGATGCTGTGTTTTTGAAACCTTGTTTTCTTTGAATCTTTTGTCAGGAGTTCCGTCCTTTTTCAGATGATCAGCAGATGAAACCTTAGCTGTTTTTTCCGATTTCTTTACACTGGTTTTCTTTTCCACTTTAGCTGTACTCACTTTCTTTTCAACTTTGTCTTCCTTTTTTACTTTAGGCTGAGGCGCATGATTCATAGCAACGACCTTAGTTGGTTCTTTCTTCATTTCATGCTTCTTGACCACATGGGTCTTTGCAGTCTCAGACTTTTTAACCGGAGCTGTAGTCTGAGCGCTGGCTGCTGCATTAAAAGCAATAAAAGCAATTGCAGCGATAATTAATTTTTTCATTGTAATGTTTTTATTTTATTTGAAGTGTAAAACTACACTGCAAAGAATGGCAGTTTAAATACAAATAGGCAAACAGGCAAAAGGTGTCGCCGAATGAGGTAATGGAAAGTATAAACGGATAGTTTATGATCCAAGGCTATTGTAAAAAGTTCCGGCTTCAGCTACAGCTTGCCGGCAAGCAGCCTCTAATTGTAAGAAAGTACTGTTGAAAGAATCTTCATCCAGAGTGTCATACTCCAACCGGTCAAGGAGCGGTGCGAGAGTGATGTCCAGGCCCATGATAGAAACAGTAGTTTTCATGTTGTGTGCCTCGCTCTTCATTGCTGCTATTGCACCTTCCTTCCGGCAGCTACTGATTTTTTGAAGAGCTTCGGGAATCATTTCTATAAATTGAGATACTACTGTTTTTTCGTAGCCAATATTTCCCTTACTGACATCCTTCAGGTATTTCAGATCAATCACCTTGTATTGATAATCACCTTTACTATTATTTGTTACCTGCAGTTCTCCTTCCATGGATTTAGGCTTTGTAAACATCCGGATCATTTCCCGTAATTTTTCCTCACGAATGGGCTTCGATATGTATTCATTCATGCCATAGCTCAGGCATTTCTCGCGCTCTCCCTGCATGGCATGAGCAGTCATGGCAATCACCGGTGTTTTCAATTTCAAAGTATTCCTGATCTCCTGTGCTGTGGTGTAACCATCCATCTCGGGCATTTGAATATCCAGGAGTATCAGGTCATATTCCGTGAGCTTCAATGATTGCAATGCATCATTCCCATTCACCGCAAAGTCGCACTTATAATTCCATTGATTGAATAAATGCCTGACCAGGTCTCGGTTGATTGGATTATCTTCAACAGCGAGAATGCGTAACTCTGATTTCTTCAACAAGGATTCGTCTATTTCAACAGGAGGGTCAACGAGCATCTCATCTTTGGAAATTTTGAATGGCAGTTGTGCTTTGATCGAGGTCCCCATTCCCGGATCACTGTGAGCGCTGATAGTTCCATTTTGCAAGATGCACAATTCTCTTACAATTGAAAGCCCAAGTCCCGTGCCTCCATATTCCCTGGTTACAGAATCCTGCGCCTGCTCGAACCGATCAAATATTTTACTCAACTTCTCCTTTTCTATCCCGATACCTGTATCAGTAACTTCGATTTGGGCCATAACCGATTGGTGATTGATGCCAAGTGATCTTACTATCAAAGAAATTTTGCCCTGGGGTGTGAATTTGATGGCATTTTCAATAAGATTTACCAGTATCTGTGTAATCCTCGTTACATCACCAATAAGCAGGTCGGGCAATCCGGCATCTACTTCTGATTCAAAGCTAAGTCCCTTTTGAGCTACCCTTTGTGCAAACATCATTTCCACATTATGAACGGCGCTCCTTATGCTGAACGGTGCATATTCTATACGCATCATACCTGCTTCTATCTTCGATAAATCCAATACATCATTTACGATCGATAATAAATTTTCTCCCGATTGCCGGATGGTATCAACAAAATGTGCTGACTCTGCATCTATTTCCTTCTTGCCAAGCAAGTTGGTAAACCCGATAATTGCATTCAACGGTGTGCGAATCTCATGGCTCATATTAGCCAAAAACTTTTCTTTTACCAGAGCTGCTTCGCGCGCTTTTTTCTCAGAATTATTTAACCTTGAAATCAATTGTTGCTGCCTCGTGACTTTGTAAACTACAAAACCAAAAGTTACAACTGATGCGATCACGGCTATTAAAGCAATTACTGATCCCAGCGCCAATGCCTTGTGTCCGTTAGAGTCTGCTTCTTTGATGAGCGATTCTACAGACTCCTGGTGCAATGCATCAATACGTAAGCAGATAAGGCGGATTGAATCAGTCAGTAACTTCCCTTTCCGGGTCTTGATTACATTTTCAGCAGCCTTCTTACCTTCATTCTGGTAAGTGTCCAGGATGTATTCATTAAATAATATCTTGGAATCTACCAGGCTATCCAATTGCCCTATCAATGGTATGATAGCAGGATAAAACCTCAAGGTATCAAGTTCATCCAGGGTATTTCTGATGGCCGTGATTTCCGAAGTACGAAAGCCCGTATCCACTTTTTCATTGCTGATTATTTTTCCCCGCACTTTACTTTCTAATAATACAACCCCGGTTAATAGTTTCTGAAGATTGGCTTTGGTACTCGATACCTGAAGGAGGTTTTCATTATGGTGAATTAATCTTTCAATACTCCGGTTGGAATTGAATTGCAGAAACACAATCAATAAAACAACGGTAACGAAAATTACCGGGGCAAACATTTTGAAATACCTGTTCATACCTGGAAGGCAAAGATCAAATTTCAGGAATTTATCCTAAGCGGAAGGCCGTTTTAAAAACTTAACAAATAGCAGGAAAATTACAACAGCATCTGCCATAGCCAGAAAAAAGAAAAGCAAAATACGGCTGGTAGCATATTTTTCATCAATGAATAGCAATAGGCAATAACAAATGATTGCCAGAATCATTGTAAGTACTGCGATCAATAAAAATTGTTTAATATTCATTTTATACAAAAAAACTGTGTCAATCTGTTGTTATCACATTTGTTTTTTCCCTCCCTGCCCGGAGGGCTCATCCCATTAAAAGTCAAAAGCGAACTCCTTACACAGCATTGACACAGTTAACATCCAAAAAAAATGCGAAAAAAATGAATCCTCTTTCGTCTAAAACCTTTGTGAAGGTATTTACTACCAGAGTTGAATTTGTAATTAAAACGGTGAGCAGGCAAAAAGTGTCGCCAAAGCAGCAGTCAGCAGTAAAAATAAATAGTCAGAGTACTTTCATCCTTGCATTGAGTGCTGCACGGTAAGCATCAGCTACGGGAATCGACTTGCCGGATATTACAATGGCACCGTCCTGGATTGTATCAATTTTTGAAAGAGCCACGACAAATGATCTGTGTACTTTGATAAACTGTGATTCAGGGAGCCTGGTTTCAACCGCTTTCAATGTAGTATGAACAGCGAAAAATTTTTGTGCAGTATGCAACTTCACATAGTCTCCCATTGCTTCTGCATATAAAATATCATCCATCTTCAACCTTCGGATATTGTTGGAATCTCTGATGAACACAAAAGAATCTTCTTCAGTTTTCATTTCTGTTTTCTTGCTATTGATTATTTCCCTTACTTTATCAATAGCCTGTATGAATCGTGCCGGAGTGATGGGTTTGGTGATATAATCAGCGACATTGAGATCGAAGGCTTCTGTAGCATATTCCCTTTTTGATGTTGTGAAGATGATCAATGGCCGCTTGTTGCCCAGGTTCTTGGTAAGTTCTACCCCGGTCATCCCCGGCATTTCTATATCAAGCAGAAGCAGGTCAACGGATTGATTGACCAGGTAATTATAGGCTTCCATTGCATTTTCAAAAGAGCCCAACACTTTGAGGTCAGCTACTTGCGAGGCCAGTTGAATCAATGTAGTGCGTGCAATTTTATTGTCGTCAACGATCAGGCAATTCATAAAGTACAATCTTAGAAACGAATGTAAGAAGATTTGGATGCAGGTACTCTTATCCGAAAGCAAAAATTTTGCAAGGCAAAAGAAAATATTGAACTGGATTTAAATTATACACTGAACAAATCCCTGTCATTCTATTTGATAGCACCTCAGAGTCTGTGAGCCGCGAAACGTATCAAGGCCACAAAGGCAGAAAACAATATAAAAGACAAAACCCTACCGGCACAGTAATGCAACCTTGTGCCTTCACCGCAAAAAATAATTTCACTCTATACTTTTGTTGTAAATTGAATTTCATAGTTCTGATTATTATTTGTTGATCACAGAAGATAGAGACGCTAAAAAAAGGGAAAAATAAATAATTTGCACATACGATTGAGATAAGTTTAATAAGAGAAACCTGAAAAGTAATAACAGATGGAAACGATCAAAGGGCCTGGAATTTTTATAGCACAGTTTATCGGAGATACACCGCCATTCGACAATCTGAAAAACATTTGCGAATGGGCTTCTTCATTAGGTTTCAAAGGTGTGCAACTCCCCACTATTGACGACCGGTTTATCAATTTGCAAAAAGCGGCAGAGAGCAAGACTTATGCTGATGAAATAGCTGGTACTGTTGCCGAATTTGGTATGCAAATCACTGAACTCTCCACACACCTGCAGGGGCAACTGGTGGCTGTTCATCCTGCGTACGATTTGTTGTTTGACAGTTTCGCTCCCGAATCATTGCGCGGCCATCCGAAGGCGCGGCAGGAGTGGGCAGTGCAGCAAATGAAATTTGCCGCTAAGGCGAGTGAAAATCTGGGACTGAAAGCACATGCCACATTCAGTGGCTCCCTGCTCTGGCACACATTTCATCCGTGGCCGCAGCGTCCTGATGGTTTAGTGGAAGAAGGTTTTACAGAATTGGCGAAGCGATGGCTTCCGATACTGAATGCATTTGACGATTGCGGTGTAGATGTGTGTTATGAAATTCATCCGGGCGAAGATTTGTTTGATGGCGCTACTTACGAAATGTTTTTGGAAAAAGTAAAGAATCATCCACGTGCCTGCTTATTGTATGATCCATCACATTTTGTATTGCAGTGTTTAGATTATATTGAGTATATCGATCTGTACCATGAACGGATCAAAGCATTTCATGTTAAGGATGCAGAGTTTCATGCCACGGGCCGACAAGGTACATTCGGCGGATATCAACCCTGGTTGAAACGCGCGGGGCGCTATCGGTCACCAGGTGATGGACAGGTGGACTTTAAAAGGATTTTTAGCAAACTCACTGAGTACGGTTATGATGGGTGGGCGGTTTTGGAATGGGAATGTTGCATCAAGAATTCAGAAGATGGAGCGCGGGAGGGTGTACAATTTATCAAAGACCATATCATCCGAACAACCGAAAAAGCATTTGATGATTTTGCAGCAACTGTCAAGGATGAACAACTCAACAGGAAGGTGTTGGGAATTGATGGTGAATTGTAAATTGCGGATGAAGAAAGCAAATAGCAATGGATGCTTCGGCAAGCTCAGCAACCATGCTTCGGTACTGACGCTTCGGTCAGTATTCAAAACTTAGACGCTTCGGTCTGAGTCAGACAAGCCCTGGCTTCGTCTGACAGGCGCAGCAAACGAATAACGACAAACGAATAACAATGAAAAATCTATTAATTGTAATCGGCTGCTCCATCATTGCAGCATCGTGCAGCAGCACTAAACATTCCGGAAACGTACTGTCCGACAAAGAAAAATCGGAAGGCTGGCAGTTACTCTTTGACGGCAAGAGCACCAAAGGATGGCATGTCTTCGGCAGCAAAGGTGATGCGAATTTCTGGAAAGCAACAGATGGAATGTTGTATCCCGACCAGGGCAATGCAAAACAATATTCTGATAAAGAAAGAAAGGATCTGGTTACAGATGAAGTGTATTCAAACTTTGAGTTGCAACTCGATTGGCGCATCAGCGAAAAAGGGAATAGTGGCATCATGTTTTATGTGCTGGATGATGGCAAACACGATGAACCATACCTGACCGGACCTGAGATGCAGGTTTTAGACAATGGAACACCCATCAGGCTTGGCCATCCTGACGCAAGGCTTTATACACATCGTGCAGGCGATTTGTATGATATGCTCGCATCAACTGAGGTAGCGAAGCCACAGGGCGAATGGAATCACATCGTTATAAAATCCGTACAGGGCAAATTAGATTTTTATATGAATGGAGTGCACACCATCAGCACTACTTTATGGAATGATTACTGGGACAAAATGGTAGGCATCAGCAAATTCAAATACATGCCTGATTTTGGAAAAGCAAGACAGGGAAGCATCTGCCTTCAATACCATGGGGATGCTGTTTGGTTCAGAAATATCAAGATCAGGAAACTATAACCCGTGCCGCCAATGATAGCAGGAGATAAACAAAAGCATATCATCGTGGGTGCTATCATAGCCGCTTTGGTATTCGTTACGGCAAATGCCTTTTGGCCCGGAGAACTTTGGCTTCATGTAGCATTGGCAATGGGGATCACAACGATTATCGGGTTTGGCTTTGAGCTGTTTTCTTTTCTGACACGAGTAGGTCATTCCGAGTGGATGGATGGAGTGGCTACGGTAGCGGGTGGAGTAATCGGAGTATTGACGGGAGGTGTAGTAAAATGGATCATCCAACTATTCTGATAATTTGCCCGGATATTCAAAAAACAGAAATCGTGGTTTTGTGAACCGGATTTCACTCCAATCATTTGTATTCAGGTTCACAGCAAACATACCGCAAGCAGGCATACTGTAAGGAAACTGACCTGACAAATCGTTGATGAACGCAGTAATTCCCGGGTTGTGTGTAAATACAATTGCAGAACTACAATCGTTACTGATACTTTCTATAGCACTGTAAATACCGGACACTGTAGGCTCATACAATGATGAATTGATCTGCAATTCTTCATTGCCAATGCCAAAGGCTTTCAGAAAATAAAGCGCTGTTTCCATTGCCCTGTGAGCCGGGCTACTCAAAAAGAGATCAGGGGCAATTTTATTTTTCAGAAGTATTTGTGCCATTTCAGAGGCATCTATTCTGCCGCGAGGATCAAGGGTGCGGTCAATATCTTTATTGGTAACGCTATGGTTTCCACTTTGTGCATGCCTTACCATGATGAGCGTCTTCATAATCTAAATTACAAAGTAGATCAATAACTGCGTACATCCCTGCCTTCCATGTAATTCATGAAAGCAGTGTTGACCGCACGATTGCCGCCTGGAGTAGGATAGTCGCCGGTAAAGTACCAGTCGCCCGTATTGGTAGGGCAACACTCATGCAGGCTTTCGATGGTCTGATAAATCACTTCAACAGGGATATTGATTTCCTGAGGGGTGATGAGTTGGGCGATTTTAGCTGAAATTTCTTCGGCAGTAAATGGTTTGTAAACCTCCTTCACTACATTCTTCAGGTGAAGTTGATTGTTTCGTTGCAATTCCTTGCATTCCGCAAAAAGTTTACTGAACATGCACGATTGATCTCTTTCTTTCAGTAATGCTTCTGCTGCTTTGAATGCCACAAATTCTCTCATCTTACTCATGTCGATACCATAACAATCAGGATATCGTATTTGCGGAGCAGAAGAAACTACAATAATCTTTTTAGGTTCGAGACGTGCCAGCATACGGATGATGCTTTCGCGCAATGTAGTACCACGCACAATGGAATCATCAATGACCACAAGTGTATCAACACCTTTCTTCACAGTACCATACGTGATGTCGTACACGTGCTGTACCATTTCATTGCGGCTACTGTCTTCAGTGATAAAGGTGCGCAACTTCACATCCTTGATGGCAATTTTTTCTACACGTATGCGACGATTGACGAGTTCGGACAATTTTTCTTCATCATAATCTTTACCCCAACTCATGATGCGTTCCACCTTTATTTTGTTGAGATAGTCCTCTGCTCCCTTTGTCATTCCATAGAATGCAGTTTCAGCAGTGTTGGGGATAAAGGAAAAGATCGTATTCTTAAGATCGTAATCAACAGCCTGCAATACTTTTTCACTGAGCTTATATCCTAATGCCTTTCGTTCTGTATATATTTTTTCATCGCTGCCGCGTGAAAAATAAATACGCTCAAAGCTGCACGCTTTTCTCTCTTTGGCTTCTACGATCTGTTCTACTTTATAATCTCCATCATTGTAGACGATGAGTGCATGAGCAGGCATCAACTCTTTCACTTTGTTTTCCGATACATTGAATACAGTACGAATCGCTGCCCTCTCGCTGGCTGCTACGATCACTTCATCATCCGCATAATAATATGCGGGCCGGATACCGTGTGGATCGCGTACGATAAAACCGCTACCATTGCCCACCAATCCGCCAAATGTAAATCCTCCATCAAACAGGGGAACTGCTTTCTCCAGCACTGTTGCTACATCTATTCCTTCAGGATGCTTCTCATCTTCCCTCAGCAGGAAATGGTGGATGACATCGAGCATTGCCGCAAGGTCGCTCTCACGGGTCTCTGACTCTTCCGGGCGTGAACTATTCACTAATTCGAACAGTTCTTTCTTATTGGTAAGATTGAAATTACCTGCTAGTGCAAGGTTCCGAACGGGTTTGGTATGACAAATAATGTATGGGTGGCAAGCCTTCACGGTGTTCTTGCCCTGCGTGCCATAACGAAGATGTCCCAGCATAAGTTCGCCGAGAAAGTCGACATGGCCTTTCATGTATTCAGCATTGGAAGCGATATCTTCATGATATCGTTTCACTTCTTCAATCTGTGCAGATATCTGTGAAAATATATCAGCGATAGCCTGATTTTGAATGCTCCTGATGCGGTGCATAAATGGATAACCCGGTAGCGTATTCAGTTTGACACTGGCTACACCGGCGCCATCCTGCCCCCGGTTGTGCTGTTTCTCCATGAGGAGATACAGTTTATTGAGGCCATAAAGTACTGTTCCGTATTTCTGTTGATAATATTCCAGCGGCTTGCGCAACCGGATAAAAGCTAAACCGCATTCATGTTGTATCGCGTCGCTCATTGTAGTTGAAAAAGAAGTCGCAAAATTAAACGAAATTCTCCTGAGAGAAGGGCATCTTTTGTTAATGGTTTGGAGAAATTTATTGAGACGCACGACCCAGTTGAGACGCACGGCCGTGCGTCTCAACAATTCAATCCATAATACTATAAATCACCTGGATACCTGCTGGTCTGAAGTGATCCATTTATCCATTTGTGGGCACTGCCTGTATTCGGGTGCTATATCAATGTAAAAAGTAGGCACTTTAGTTGCAAACCATTTGTCTAATGCATCACTCTTTTTTTCTTCTAATGCCCGCTGAGCCACTTTGTTATAATCGTCTTTCAGGTTTTCGCGATGAGGTTCTGATTTTGAAATCAGATAAATAATTCGAACCCCAATTTTTCCACGATAATCTTTAAATTCAACAGGTTCGCTGTATTCACCCACTTTGAGTTGGTCAAACATTTTTACTAAATCCGGATCCAGGTGATCTATGGTCAGGCTGGTAGATCCCTGATCGTCTGCGAGCATACCGCCCGTGAATTTGCTGTTTTCATCTTCGCTATACTTGTCCACTGCAGCGCCGAACTTCAGGGTACCGGCTACCAACTGCTTTCTGACGGTATCTAATTTTTCTTTTGTTGCATTTATTTCAATAGAACTTACCTGAGGAATTTTCAGTATGTGGCGAACTGTGGCATCATCGCCCCTGCGGTTGACCATCTGAATAATGTGATAGCCAAACCGTGACTTGAATACGCTGGATATTTGTCCATCTTTAAGCCCGAACGCTTTCGAGAGAAAAATAGGATCTATATTTTTATCGTTTCTATTGACCTCGAGCATTCCACCATCATTCCTGGTGCCGGGATCATCACTGTACAACTTTGCCAGAGATTCAAAAGTCCTGGCACCGGACTCCACTTCTTTTTTATATTCCTTCAATTGATCCATCACATAAGCATCTACATCGCGGCTGGGTTTGGGATAGATCACGATCTGTCCTATCTCTACTTCAGATTCATAGAATGCAAGGCTGTCTTTTGGGATTTTATTGTAATAAGCTTCCACTTCCTCAGGAGTTATCCTGATGTCGCCCACAATTTTATTTCGTTCGCCTTCAGCAAGTTTACGGTCACGAAAAACAGGGCGGTATTCTTCTTTTAACTGAAAGACCGTTTTGCCTGCAATTTGTTCCAGTATTTCCTTAGAACCGTATTTTGAAATAAATCCGCGGATCTGGTTTTCCAAATCGTTTTCGATATCTTCATCGCTTACCGGAATGGAGTCCTTTTCTGCCTGCACCACCAGTGCCTTCATACCAAGCGCCTGCTCCAGCAATAGACAATCTGCATTGGGAGGCAGGGGTACATTATTCCTTTTGTAATCAAATATCTGGTTGTCAATATCGCTCTTGAGAATGATTTTGTCACCGATCGTCGCAATGATCTTATCAGCTACAACTTTTTTTACCTGTGCAGATAACTTTGAAGCCACTGCTATCAAAAAAATAAA
>JBDHYH010000069.1:0-21513 GCA_039811325.1 Chitinophagaceae bacterium
ATATCCTGTACCTTCTGTAGCATGCGATGGCAGTTTTACCTTGATGATGGAATTGCCGGTGCCGGTGTAGGAACCGATCACGGTAGGTGTTCCAAAGCTGCCGTTCTCATCGCTCATCTCTACGTTGAATACATTGCCTGCATTGTAGGTGCCGGTAGCATCGTAAGAGATATAGAAGCTATCTCGTGCGCAACGGGTAGTCTGTGTCATGCTGTTGACTACGATGGTGGGCGAAGCGAGTGGTGCAGGCACATTGAATGTCCAACTGTTCATCATGCTCCAGCTTGCGTTTTTGTCCAGTCCTCTTACAAAGAATTGATGGTCGCCGGTGGCAAGGCCGGTAACGTTGATGGGAACAACATAATTATTGAAATCGGTAAGGGTGTCTAATGCTACTGGGGTACCGAGGCCATAGCCGGGATCGGTGTCGATGTAGTATTCTAATTGTTGGAGCAGGGGAAGTGAAGTGCCGATAGAAGTTGTATAAGGCTTATAAAAGAAATAAAAATTAGTAAGGCTCCAACTTCCATTCTCATCCTTAGCCCTTATAAAAATACGGTGCCCTCCTGGTGTCAATAAATCCGGATTGATAGAGATTACCAGGTTTTCAATATTGGGGGCCGGAGTTATGTTTACATTGATACCATTACCAAAACCAGGGTCAGTATCAATATAATACTCTACTCTCGTAATATTGGGTTGTGCATGTAGTATATTCGAAATAAAAACCAGCAACGTCATTATTAATAGGTGCAGACGAATTTTCTTTTTGCTATAATTCTGATTCATAATTAGTGCATTTAAAATTTGAAGAATTGTTCTATTAAAATGAGATAGGAACAATTACATTAATTATTACTCCTCACACTAATCGTAATCTTATATGGATTAGAAGATGCTTCTGACCCAGGAGCTGTTACCTGGTAAATTGATGGAATGGATGGAATGGCGCCAATTCGATATGAGTTTGCAGGCTCACCACCAAAGATGCCACAGTCTGTAATACTGTTATCTGCATTTGTACCTGCATTAATAGCAGGCGAACCCGCTTTCAAGATATACCAGTTTTCATTAAATTCTGTATAACCTGGAGATCCGCTGTTATACGAAGAGGGAACTCCCAATTCATTGAAGATATCATCAAACCCTACGTCCCAATGGTTGTTGCTACTTCCGACCGGTAGGGTATAGGCGGAACCATAAATGAAGTTGTTTTGATAAATAGTATTGCTACTGCTTACAGGATAAATGACACTATTCTTGAGCAATACCTGTGCAGTGTTTAGGTTAATGTGACCGTAAGTATTTGGTGCCGAAACACAATTAATAACAGAAGCTGTTGTAGCACTATTATATAATGTAATGTAATCCAAAATGCAATTATAAACTTGCAGGTTGTTTACAGGAATACCATTATCGCCATTATACATAATGATACTGGTGCATACGCAGTTTATGATTCTCACATTGCTTAAAGCGCCACCTGTATTAAAAAGTAAAATATTTCCATAGCAACGTTCAAAAGTAATATTTGATATTGGAGTACCTGTGTTGTAATAATCTCCTACTTGTAATCCTGAGTTACCAGAAACAGTTGTGGAAATTCCCTTAATAACACTTCCGTCACAACCTGGCCCAAAAAACAAAGCATTAATATATGAAGGAGCATCTACGTTATTGGCATTTGCCTGAAGCCCGGGATGCACATCCAAATTATAACCGAAGCCAATAATAACGAGGCGCTTTGTCATATTTCCTCCACTGACACTCCCATATACCTGTATCGTATCACCAGGACTTGCTGCATTGTTAGCGTCAACCATATTAGCAAAGTCTACCCCTGTAAGTGGCGAGGTATTGTACAATACCGTATATCCCACCCTGAATATTTTTGCATGGGCAACACTGGTGATTAAAATTGCTGCGAACAATAGTGTAAAGATTTTGGAGTTCATGGCTGATAGATTTTTTTTGTAAGTAATGAGAATAATTATTGATGATCAAAGAAATTCCGGTTCGAAAAAATTAAATGAGAATCGCTCTTCTGTCTTCGTGCCACAGGGTACAAACTATGCTTCAATCAAATTTGCATTTTCAGGGTTTTGCAATCATTCAGTATTGGCAAAGGATATTGGCAGGATGTATTCGCTGGCAGGAATACAGGAAAAAACCGGGGGTGAAAATAACCCTGTGATTTGCCGAAGACAATTGTTGAAAATAACTTACCTCGTGCCCCCACGAATTGATATAGACTCTTTCGAACATATAGAGCCACTGAAGGCAGCAAACTAACAGCCACCTGCACGTGGAGACGACCTGGCCAGATGAGAAGGACGAGGTTAGGTTGGGATAATGCAATTTTCATTTTAGATACTTTAGATTGAACAGTCCATAATGGATAAGTGCAGGCTTTTTCAAAAAAAATAGCTAAATCTTGCTATTTCATTAGCTCTGTATTTTTCAGCGGAAGGATTATTGGAAGAACAGGAATACATTATTTCTTAGAAAGAAGTAATTCCCACTATGCAAATATGGATTGATTCAACTGTCGAAGTCAATACCAAGTGGTTGGTATTTTTTTGAAACCATTTAGAAAATTGCGAATGTAGATTTCGATACCAACCAATTGGTATTTTTTGTTTGGTTTATTCTCCGCATATTGCATACTGGTTTTGTAAAAAATCACCAATACCATGCAGGTTGTCAAAATAAATATTTTGTTGCTGCTGCTATTGTGTACAGGCTATGCCTATAGCCAGCCGATTGATGCTACCATAAAGAGCCCCGGTTATTTATTTATCAACAACAATGTGGAATATATTTCTTCTGACTCCATAATTCCAGTTAAGGATATGCTCCTTCAAAGAATACAGCAAAAATTCAAAAAGATAGAAGGCGAAGAAGTAATCTACAAAGGATACGAACCATATCATTATTGGTATCGTTTCAGCATTTTCAACAAAGAAGCGGAAATCAAATCGTTGATCCTACTGATGGGGCAGTTGGGTATCAGGAATGCAGAAATATGGAGGCTACAAAATGATTCACTGGTTTTGCTCGGGAAAACCGGTTATGAGTACCACTTTCAATCAAGGCCCTATTTATTTTCTCACTATGCTTTTCCTGTTTCTATTTCACCGCAATCAATAGATACATTTTATATAAATATGGATGAAAGCCATGCTTATAAAGTGGATGCATTTGCCCTGATAAAGCCCAACGTAATGAAGCGCATGGAAAACAGATTCTATTTTTTGTTTGGCATCTTCACAGGTATCCTTTTATTTTTTGCCATTACTAATATTTATCTCTTCTTTTCCATCAGGGAGAAAATCCATTTGTGGTATAGTTTTTATATCCTTACACTTCTTTTTTTCATGTTCAAACATGAGGGCCTTGATTCGCAATTTCTCGGCTTAGATACTTTTTACGGATACAGGAGTTCATACATGGGCGCTGTGGCAATTTTGGGGGTTGGTTTGCTAATGCATGTGATGCAAAAATTTCTTACAAACATTCCTGCCAGGAATAAATTATACCGGTTTACAGCTTTCGTCAAGTGGTGTTGCTGGATCGGTGCCTTTATTCAATGGACTGTCTTTTTGATACGGCCCGAAAATGTGGTTGAGAAAATAAGTTTTGTGATTTTTAATACTATTACGCTAATTGCTTTGCTGCTTATTTTCGTCAATTGCATTTATAGCTTTATTAAAGGTTTTAAATCTTCACTATTTATTTTTATGGGCCTTGCGGTGTTTCTTGTCGGAGCGGTTACCCGTACTTTATTCATCAGCACCAAAAGCTATATTTTTCCACCCTCCTTATTTGAAATTGGTTTGGTAGCAGAAGCTGTTATTGTTTCTTTTGGATTGATGTATCGCTACAATTTATTTAAAAAAGAAAAGGAACAATATGCACTTGAATTGGAAAAGCAATCTGCTGAGGCAGCCAGGCAAATCCTGCTTACGCAGGAAGCAGAACAGAAACGTATAGCACTGGACTTACATGACGAATTGGGAGGCAATCTTGCTGCTATAAAGATGAGCCTGCAAAGTTTTGATTTACCAGAACAACAATTGGATGCAGCAAAAAAATTAATAGACAAAGCATCCAATAATGCGCGGTTTATCGCTCATAACCTGATGCCTCCGGAGTTTGAGCAGACGGAGCTTTCCGAATTGCTGAAAAATTATTATCAGGATTTGAGCAATGAAAATGTCTGCAAATTCAGGTTTTATTCTTCGGGAAGCAATCACCATTTTGATAAACAGCAGGATTTGATGATCTACCGCATTTTTATGGAACTTTCCAATAATATTTTGAAACATGCAAAAGCAACTGATGCGACACTTCAACTTATTTACTATGACACCTACCTTGAATTGATGGCTGAAGACAACGGAACCTGGGCAGGGGAAAATGACAAGAGAGGAATAGGGATGAAGAATATCCATTCAAGGGTGAATTATCTGAAAGGAAAAATCAATATTGATTCCGGCAGACATGGTACCACTATTATGATACAAATCCCCTTTTAATATTATGAGCACCGCTATAAAAATAATAATCGCAGACGACCATTTGATATTTATAGATGGGCTTTCCTCATTGCTGGCGGGGGAGAAAGATATAAAAATTGAGGATGTAGCCATCGATGGCAAAGAATTATTGGACATACTTGAAAGAAAAAAACCGGATATAATATTACTGGATATAAATATGCCCGGCATGAACGGACTTGAAGCGCTCCGGTACATCAAACAATCGTGGCCTTCAATTCATGTTATTATCCTATCTACTTATAATGAAGCTCATCTCATAGAAAAAGCAAAACAAAATGGGGCCCATGGATATTTATTAAAAAATTGCAACAAGGGAGAATTGATTCAAACAATCAGGCTAGTGCTTTCAGGACAAACCAGTTTTCCTTATCAAAAGCCCCTCAAACAAGCCACTGATGAAAATGATCACTTTCTCAGGCAATTCAGCCTTTCCAAAAGAGAAATAGAAATCATTCATCTGGTAAAAGAAGGTTATACCAACCAACAGATTGCTGATAAACTTTTCCTGAGCATATATACAGTAGAAACGCATCGCAAAAATATTATGCAGAAACTACAATTAAAATCACCGACAGCTTTGATGAAATTTATATTGGAAAACAACTTGTAGAAATAAAGAAGCGATTCTTTGATGAAAAAATGTGGATGAGAATAAAATTGAGCTTGATGAGGAAAGAGCTATAGGAAATGAAAATATTGGTTTACGAAATGGCGAAACAGGAGATGGCTGTTATCAATATTATTATTATGGTTCCTTCTTCAAAAACATATTGATTACAAAATAGCTTTCATCATCTGACAAAGACACTAAGCTAGGGTTCCGCATTAGAATAAGAATTCCCTCATTGGATTAATTGTTTTAAGTTTGAGAGGAAGAAATGATTCGTCGATAGCAAGCGAAGGAAACCATTGAATTCCTACTTATGATCAATGTTGAACAATACCTTGATGCTATGCAGGTCAGCTACACGCTCCATGAGCATAAGGCCGTTTACACATGCGATGATATGGATGAGTTAGATGAAGGTATTCCCGGACTTGCATGTAAAAACCTGTTACTAAAAGACCAAAAGAGTAAGCGTTTCTTTTTATTTGTACTGCCGGCCATTAAAAAGGCTGACCTGAAGAAAGTATGCGAAATTGTGGAAGAGAAGAAAGTGAGCTTTGCGAATGCTGATAATCTTAGAGAAAAGATGGGACTTGAACCCGGATCAGTTTCTCCCTTTGGTTTACTGAATGATGAGCATGCTGAAGTGCAAGTGTATATTGATGAAGAAGTGTACCATGCAGATGTCGTTAGTTTTCACCCCAACAGGAATACTGCCTCATTAGAACTGACCAGTGAGATGTTCCGAAAATTTCTGAACTCCCTTCGGCATAAAATAAATATCATCAAACTGTAATGCACAAAGGAAAATATAAAATCTATTATTTATAATTATTCACCATTCACTCCGCCGCGGCGGACATAATTTATCATTCCAATGCTCAGCTACTGGGAAAAAAAACAATTCTTCTACCATCGCGATCTGATCATCTGTGGCGCCGGCTTCACCGGACTTTCTGCCGGAATTTATTATAAGAGAAAGCATCCTTTCAAAAGCGTACTGGTGTTGGAAAAGGATGCGGTCAATGGGGGAGCAAGCACGAGAAATGCAGGTTTTGCCTGCTTTGGCAGTCCATCGGAATTGATAGCAGATTTGAAAATATCATCAGAAGATGAAGTGTTTTCATTAGTTGAGAAACGCTATCGCGGCCTGCTAAATCTGCGGAGCTTGCTGGGAGATGCAGCCATGGGTTATGAACACAAACATGGATTCGAATTGTTCAAAACAAATGATGTCCTGTATCCTGAATGTATCAGCCGATTGGATTACCTGAACAGCCACTTGAAGCAAATCACAGGGACAGAAGTCTATTTCACAGCCGATGAAAAAATAAATCAGTTTGGATTTGCGGGTGTTGATCATATTATTGAGAATAGAGGAGAGGGCCAGGTGGATACCGGAAAAATGTATGCCTCCCTGTTGCAATTGGCAAAGGAAATGGGTGTAGAAATTTTTAATGGAGTGGAAGTGAAAAACTATATGGAAGGAAGTAATGTTTTTATTGAAACAAATTATGGAGATATAGATTGTGATCAGTTTCTGATAGCTACTAACGGATTTGCTGCACAGCTATTGCCAGACAGTCAGACCATCCCTGCCCGTGCGCAGGTGCTCATTACCACACCAATAAAAAAACTGAAATTGAATGGAGCCTTTCATATAGACGAGGGGTTTTATTATTTCCGCGATGTTGACGGCAGGGTGCTATTAGGAGGTGGCCGCAACACAGATTTTGAAACTGAGACAACGACAGACCTGGATTTGAATACCCGTATTCAACAACACTTAGAAACAGTTTTGAAAGAAATTATTTTGCCCGGACAAGAATTTCAAATAGAGCAGAGATGGAGCGGCATCATGGGAATGGGGAAAAAGAAACAGGTGATATTGAAACGGATTTCGGAAAGAACATTTTGTGCAGTAAGGCTGAGTGGGATGGGGCTGGCACTGAGTACGCTACTCGGAAAAGATGTGGTAGAAATGATGAACTAATGAGTTATTTTCGAATAATCTTCCGGAGATTTTTTTTAATTCCTTACAGCAATGAGATTATTTCTTCTTTTACCGGCATTATTTTTTTCTTTTTTAGCCACGGCTCAAAAAATTGATTCGACCTATATCCTCATGCCGGATCGGGTGTTTGATGGTGAAACAATGCATTCTGATTGGATCGTCATTGTACAGGGAAATAAAATTGTTCAGGCAGGGCCTCTCGATGTGAAGCCGGGCAAGTATTCACGTGTCATCAAATTAAAAGGAACAACGCTCCTGTCCGGATTGATAGAAGGCCATTCTCATTTATTTCTGCATCCTTATAATGAAACAAGTTGGAACGACCAGGTGCTTACTGAGAGCCGTTCTGAAAGGACTTCGCGCGCCGTAGCTCACGCAAAGGCAACACTCATGGCCGGATTCACCACCACACGCGACCTGGGAACAGAAGGTGCCATGTATGATGATGCGGGATTGAGGACAGCTATTGAGAAAGGAATCATTCCCGGGCCACGAATGATCATTGCTACGAGAGCAATTGTTGCTAAAGGAGCTTACGGACCAAAAATAGGTAATGATGATATTGATTTACCACAGGGTGCAGCCGAAGTGGGCAATGTACAGGAGATGGAGAAAGAAGTGCGCATACAACTTTCAAAGGGTGCTGATGTGATCAAAATTTATGCGGATTACCGGCAGGGGCCGGACAAGGTCGTTGGGCCTGCTTTTTCAGTGGAAGAAATAGCAGCAGCTGTTAAGATCGCAAGAGATTATGGTAAGTATGTGACGGTACATGCATCATCTATAGAAGGAATGGTGCGCGCTATTGCAGCAGGTGTTCACACGATTGAGCATGGAGACAAAGGCACTGACGAAATATTTGCTCTGATGAAGAAAATGGATATTGCCTATTGTCCTACGCTGTCAGCTTCTGAAGCCATTGCCCAATATGATGGTTGGAGAAAGGGTATCGATCCTGACCCGGTTAGGGTAATGAACAAGAAAAAAAGTTTTGCTGCTGCACTGAAGGCTGGAGTTACAATTTGCATGGGTGGTGATGTCGGCGTATTCCCTCATGGCGACAATGCACGTGAAATGGAACTGATGGTGGAGTATGGGATGACCCCGATGGATGTATTGAGATCAGCAACGTCAGTGAATGCAGATGTGTTTCAGATGCGCAATAAGGTTGGGAGGATAAAAGAGGGTTTATTGGCAGATTTAATTGTGGTAGAAGGCGATCCTTCTAAAAACATACATGACATCAGAAATATCCGGTTGGTGATGAAGGATGGAAAAATTTATTGATGGTTAGTTGGATGTTGTAATATCAATTTGGTGAATACTTTCATAAGATGGATTAAGGAAAAATGTTTTTTGCGAATGCTCAACAATTGATGTTTATCAATTAGTAGTTATTCAGATTGCAAGATGTGGAAGCACTATCTGTCCAATGAAAAAATCATAAGCCACTGGTTTCAACGGTAAAATCAAATCTGCCTTTTTTGACAAGGATACTGTCTCCTATATTTCCATCGAAAAGACCGGAAATATTCAGGTAATCCCGGCTGCCATTGCTGGTAGTAATTTTCACGAAGTAAATGTTGGCTGTTCCCTTTAGTGTAGAATAGTTGATGTATAACGCACATTCATCGGATGAAAATCGTTTTTCATTCCACCCCCAGAAATTCTCGAAGGTAGCTCCCTGCAACGCAGGAATTCTGATAGCAATATTATTATATGCTCCTGTTTCAAATTTTCCATTGACCCTCAGTCCGATTTGCCATGAAAGCTCAATGCTGTCCGGAGCATTTGTTGTGGTGACTTTACTCAGCCTGGGATAGGGTGATCCGCCCCATCCAATACCGTAGCCTGCTGCAGGCCAATAGTTGATGTAGGCCACATCGTTGATATAACAGGTACCCGTATTCGTTTGTTGATCCGTCAGCATGCTCAGCCCCGGATTATGCGGATCGGGCAGAAAGCGTTGCTTCTGGCATCGTGAGAATATGAATACCAAAGAAATCAAGCAGGTTATATAAGTGAGATTTTTCATTTTGATTTTTTGTAATTGTATCGATATCCAAACATCAGTCTTACCGGCGCTGCATATTTAAAATCGGCACCTGTTGGTTTATTCCTTAACAATGGAGTCTGGATATTCAGTGCAATGAATTTGTCTTTTCTGAAAAGATACCGCAATCCGAATGCTGACACAAGCCCTGATTTCGATGCGTTGATATCCTCATTAAGGATGGTGTAATTTTCCTTATCAAAATCTCGAAATGAGACTTTGGTATCATGAAAGCTGTAGGCCAGTGGCATGACAGTGAGGAGGAGTTCATCTGTTGATGATGTGTTGAAGAGTTTGATATCGATATTGGCGCCAATGGTAACAATATTTGTATTACTTTTTTCTTTAAGAATCACTTTTCCCGGCAAATCAGGATTCAGCGTAAAAGCTTCGGCATTTTTAGTCATGCCCAAGCCCCTGTCATAGTTGATTGTTAATGATAAGAGGATGTCTGCTATAGGTTGCCATCTTGCTTCGACGGGAATGAATGCCATTGTCTTTCCCGGATTATTCGCATCCAGTCCAAGCCCCGTTGCCAATGAGACAGATTGTGATTTCCCTGGAAGTGAAAGAAAGAGCAGGAAAAGAATGAGTGGTGTTTTCATTTTGGTTCGAATTAAGCAGTGAGGTCTTAGACTCAATATTCGGAATGATGGAATAAATTTATTTCAGCATTCCAGGTTCAAAACTAAGACTTCTGGCATAGATAACCTGTCAGTTGCACTTCAAGGCTATTTGCGTTTGAGGATTTAACTGACAGGTTACATAACAGGTTTAGAAAAAATATTTTTTCAAATAAAACCATATCCTACTATATTTGTAGGCTAATGAAACAGCCAACCTACATATTCTTTTCTTGTCGCTGTTGTATGCCGCAAGGCATGTAATAACTTTCCCATTGAAAATGGATTTGCAGGCATTTTCATTTTCTCGTCGAATCAAAAATTATTTTTCTCCTTTAAATCAATTTAGAAATGAGTTATAAACATTTTGAAACTTTACAACAACATGCCGGCCAGGAAGCCGATCCCACAACAGGCGCACGTGCCGTGCCCATTTATCAAACCACTTCTTTCAATTTCAAAGATTCCGTTCACGGAGCCAACCTTTTTGCATTGAAAGAATTTGGAAATATCTACACCCGCATCATGAACCCTACCACTGATGTGTTCGAAAAAAGAGTAGCCGCGCTGGAAGGTGGTGTAGCAGGCCTCGCCACTTCATCAGGACAGGCAGCACAATTTCTTGCACTGGCCAACATTATCAACTCCGGTGAAAATTTCGTTTCAAGTCCCTACCTGTATGGTGGCAGTTTCAATCAATTCAAAGTTTCATTGAAGAAATTGGGAATAGACGCACGGTTTGCTAAAGACCTGAATCCTGAATCTTTCGAAGCGCTTATCGACAGTAATACAAAAGCAATTTACACAGAGACAATCGGCAACCCGGATTTTGCAGTACCTGATTTTGATGCACTCGCAGCACTGGCACGCAAGCATGACCTGCCACTGATTGTGGACAACACATTTGCCGCAGCAGGTTATCTCTTCCGCCCGTTGGAACATGGTGCCAACGTAGTAGTACAAGCCGCTACCAAATGGATTGGCGGACATGGCAACAGTATCGGAGGCGTGATCGTGGACGGTGGCAATTACAATTGGGGCAATGGGAAGTACCCGCAATTTTCTGAACCATCAGAAGGATATCATGGACTCGTATTCAATGACGTGTTTGGCGAAAAAGGGCCTTTCGGAAACATCCAGTTCATCATTCGTGCAAGAGTGGAAGGACTTCGTGATTTCGGACCGGCAATTTCTCCATTCAATTCATTCCTGCTGATACAGGGATTAGAGACTCTGTCACTTCGCATGGAGCGCCACATTGAAAATACGCAAGCATTGGCTGAATGGTTGGAAAGCCATCCACTTGTGTCAAAAGTAAATTATCCGGGACTGAAGAGCAGCCCGCATTACAACAATGCAAAGAAATATCTGAAGCGGGGAGCCGGCGCCGTATTGACCTTCGAGATCAAAGGCGGAAAAGACAAGGCAACTAAATTTGTCGACAACCTGAAACTCGTCAGCCACCTGGCGAATGTAGGTGATACCAAGACATTGATCATTCAGCCAGCAGCTACTACACATCAGCAACTTTCTGATGAAGAACAACTCAACGCAGGTGTTACGCCTTCATTATTGCGTGTAGCAGTAGGTATTGAACATATTGAAGACATTAAAGCAGACTTTGAACAATCATTTGCCAAAGTATTTGAAAAGGCAGGTGAAGCCGTTCCTGCATGATTGTAGTAGAGATTTGATGCAACACTCTTTCACAGGAGTGTTGCATTTTTTTAAAATGAAAAATGAGTACTGATAAATTTATCTGCGATAAAAAATTTGTTCTCGAATCAGGCAGAGAACTCCCTTCGTATGAATTAGGTTACACCACACATGGAAGGATGAATGCAGCCGGAGACAATGTAGTGTGGGTATTCCACGCACTCACTGCCAACAGTGATCCGGCAGAATGGTGGCCCATGCTTGTTGGCCACGATAAGGTATTCGATCCGGCAACTGACTTTATTATATGTGTAAATATGCCCGGAAGTTGCTATGGCAGTACAGGCCCGCTATCTGTTAATCCGAAAACGAATACACCCTATTACCATGATTTCCCTGTATTCACACCACGCGATATGATACGCAGTTACCGTGCACTCAGGGAGTATCTCCACATCAAAAAAATAAAAGTAGGAATAGGCGGTTCGATGGGTGGGCAACAGTTATTAGAATGGGCCATAGAAGAACCCGGCCTCTTTGAAAATATTTTTCTCATTGCCACCAATGCCACGCACAGCGCCTGGGGACGAGCCTTCAATGCGTCGCAACGATTCTGCATTGAAACCGACCCTACCTGGCAATTGAATGATCCTGCAGCAGGAATGAAAGGCATGGAAGCCGCGAGGAGTGTAGCGCTCCTTTCTTACCGGCATTACAGCACTTATGAAAAAAGCCAGGAAGAAACAGAACACCATAAACTCTCCGGCTACAAAAGTGAATCGTACCAACGCTACCAGGGTGCAAAACTGGCCAAACGATTCAACGCATTCAGCTACTATGTTTTGAGCCAGAGTATGGATGCACACAATGTTGGTCGAGGCCGCGGAGGCATTCAAAATGCACTGAATAAAATTAAAGCACGTACTACTGTGATTGGCATCAGCACCGACATCCTGTTTCCCTTACCTGAACAGAAATTTCTTGCGCAGCATATACCCGGCGCTACATTTCATGCCATCGATTCAGAAAACGGGCATGATGGTTTTTTGCTGGAATATGAAAAGATAGAGAAGATTATTATGAATGCTTTGGTGGAATTTTAATATTGAATGTCGGTCCGGAATGATATTTTTTCAAGTATTATTCCCTATTCCTGCTTCATATTGTTATTGGTTCCTGATTGTTCCTGATGCTTCATTTTCGCAATTTTGATGGCACTATGAAGTTTTTGTTCAATTAATTTCATATCAGGGAGCTTTGTCAGATATTCTGCTACTTTTATATTGCTGTTTTCCAATTGAAGCAATTCTACATGTTCTTTATTTTTTGATGCGCAAAGTATTAATCCTATAGGAGTATTTTCACCTTCAACAGATTCGTACTTTTCCAGCCATTTCAGGTATAGTTCCATTTGGCCTTTGAATCCAGCTTCAAATTTTCCTAATTTTAAATCAATTGCTTTCAGGCACTTTAATCGGCGGTGATAAAATAACAAGTCTATTGAATAATCATCATTATCAATGGTAATTCTTTTCTGTCTGGCCAAAAAAGCAAAATCTGATCCCAATTCAATAATAAATTTTTGTAATTCTACCAAAATAGCACTTTCCAAATCTTTTTCCGAGTATGTCTCGCTCAATCCCAGGAAATCTAAAAAATACGGATCTCTGAATACTAAGTCAGGGCTTATGGTATGTTCTTCTTTAAGTAGTTTTAACTCATTTTGGATAGTAAGTTCCGGCTTTTTACTTATTGCCGTTCGCTCTAATAGCATAGAGTTGATTCTCTCCTGCAAAACACGTGTACTCCATTTTTCCATTTTACACATTTCTATGTAGAACTCCCGCTTTAGTGGATCTTCCACATAAATAATCGACCTTATATGTGTCCAGCTCAAATCTCTACTCACTGCGTAGAAAATTTCTTTGTCAGGGAAAGTATCGGCAGTGCGCAGGCAATGTCTCAAATGTTTTTCTCCCCATCCTTTTCCATAAGCAGCAGTTAATTGTTCAGCTAAAAGAAGAATTATTTCCTTACCATAACCAGCTCTTTCATTTTTTAATACTTCTTCATTGATACGGTTTCCCACTTGCCAATACAAAATACTCATTGTAGAATTGACAGTTACAGCCACCTGTTGACGACTATAATCAATGATATTTCTCAGCTCAATAACTAATTGGTTACCGGATAAAGTAAATTCGTTTCGCATATTGATTTAAGAATTGAAGATAATGGTTTTGTTGGCTTCAGTCTCAGAACTTATTTCTTAGAAACAGGAACGTTCGAAAAGTTGTTTTCCAAATGCATCCGAGAGTTAATTCCAATATTTCCTTTCCAAACCATCACAGCGGCGTGGAGCAGTAGTATGCATACCCCAGCTTTTATTGTATAAAAATAATTATCTGCTCTCAAAACTCATCGCCAGGCAAGAAAGCCGCAGCCAACGGATCGAATTTCAGCAGGGCAACAATGATTCAGAATAAAATTACCCGTGCATTGAAACATTCAGCTAAAGAAGGACGACCATTGCATAATCGCCTGGTTTCAAAAATTAAATGGCTTTGAAAATTGAATAAATCCGCCAACGGCTCCTCTAATGCATCAGCATTTTTTTTTAAATTAGCGGAATGAACGGGCATAACTGTGAAAGACAATACAATGCTGCTTTATTCCGGATTTAAATCTTGACAAGAAGATAGATAAAAAAAAGCCCCGCAGATAGGCGAGGCGCTAAATGTTTTCACAACGGAATAATCCTTATTGTGATTTGCTTTCAAGAACGTAAAACTAAAATTAATTTTTTAAATAAATGAGCAATGGCAAAAAATATCTTAGGACTTGATTTAGGTACAAATAGTATAGGCTGGGCGTACATTATTGAAGGAGAAGTTCAAAAGAATTCCGAAATAAAACAGATTGGGGTTCGTGTAAACCCATTAACAACAGACGAATTAACAAATTTTGAAAAAGGAAAATCCATTACTACAAATGCAGACCGGACCCTCAAGCGAGGTGCAAGGAGAAATTTGGATCGTTATCAATTACGAAGAAAGCATCTGATAGATGTTCTTACCAAAGCAGGTATTATCAATGCGGAAGCAAAACTGTTTGAAGATGGAAAGCATACTACTTTTCAGACTTGGGAATTGCGGTCTAAAGCTGCTTCAGATAAAATTGAACTCAATGAATTTGCCCGGGTGCTTTTAGCCATCAATAAAAAACGAGGCTATAAAAGCAGCCGCAAAGCTAAGAATAGCGAAGATGGTCAAGCTATTGACGGTATGGGCATTGCCAAAAAATTGTATGAAGAAAATCTCACACCTGGGCAATATGTATTTCAATCTCTGAAGACAGGAAAAAAAGTAATTCCTGATTTTTATCGCTCCGATTTGCAGAGTGAGTTTGACAAAGTATGGAATTTTCAAAAACAATTTCATCCTGAAATTCTTACAGATGAACTTTATCAGGCTTTAAAAAATCAAGGGAAAGAAAATACCAGAAAGAAAATATTAGCTATTGCAAAAGTTTATACTGCTGATATTAAGGATATAGACAATGATTTGAAAAACGAGAAAACAATAAAGCTTCACACTCGCGACCAAAAGAAGTTGCAAGCCTACAAATGGAGAAGTGATGCAGTCAGCAAGCGATTAGAAAAAGAACAAGTAGCGTATGTATTAACTGAGATCAACAACAATCTTAATAATTCCAGTGGTTATTTGGGTGCTATTTCAGATCGAAGCAAAGAACTGTATTTCAACCATGAAACAGTAGGTCAAAATCAATATAATCAACTGCTTAAAAACAGGCACACCGCTCTTAAAAATCAAGTTTTTTATCGTCAGGATTATTTGGATGAGTTTGAAAAAATTTGGACTACTCAAGCCAGATTTCATCCACAATTAACAAATAAACTCAAAGAGGAAATTCGGGATATTGTTATTTTTTATCAACGCAAACTTAAATCTCAAAAAAGTTTGATTAGCTTTTGTGAATTTGAAAGCAAAGAAGTTGAAATGAATGGCAAAAAGAGAACGATTGGAATGCGTGTAGCACCAAAGTCTTCACCTTTATTTCAGGAGTTTAAGATTTGGCAGAACCTCCATAATGTTTTAATTAAAAAAGCAGGAAGTAAAAAACGGGTGGTAAAGAAAGAAAATCAGTCTTCTCTATTTGAAGAGGGAAAAGAGATTTTTGAATTGGACTTGGCCGCTAAGAAACAACTCTTTGAGGAACTCAATATCAAAGGGAATTTAAAAGCCAATCAAATTATTGAAATACTAGGGTATAAACCCAAAGACTGGGAAATGAATTATACCCAATTAGAAGGTAATCGTACGAATCAGGAATTGTTCAATGCCTATCTAAAAATCCTTGAAATGGAAGGCTACAACGAAGATTTACTAAAGCTCTCCGATAAAGATGAAATCAATATCAATGACCTAAAAACTCCGGCTGTTGAAATAAAAGCAATGGTGAAAGCCATTTTTCAAGTTTTAAAAATCAATACCGATATTTTAGAGTTTAATGCGGAATTGGAAGGAAAAGATTTTGAAAATCAGGCCTCTTTTCAACTATGGCACTTGCTATATTCCGCAGAAGATGATACCCAAAAATACAGTGAAGAAGATAAATGGCTTTATGGAAACGATAATATTGGTTTGAAAAAACAACTATGCTCGAAATTCGGTTTTAAACCCGAACACGCCAGGATATTAGCTAATGTTGTATTTCAGGATGACTATGGCAACTTTTCTACTAAAGCCTTGCGAAAAATTTATCCATACATCAAAGAAAATATGTACAGCGAGGCCTGTGAATTGGCAGGTTACCGACATTCCAAACATTCATTGACCAAAGAAGAAATTGAAGCCAGAGAATTAAAATCAAAACTAGACTTATTACCTAAAAATAGCCTTCGCAATCCGGTGGTGGAAAAAATTCTCAACCAAATGGTGAATGTGGTCAATACACTAATTGACAAAGAAAATCAGCAGCTAAAAGCAGATGACAAAGAAGCTAATTTTCAGTTTGATGAAATTAGAATTGAGTTGGCTCGTGAGCTAAAAAAGAATGCTGCTGAAAGAGCTGAGATGACTTTGAATATCAATTCAGCTAAAACAGCACACGAAAAGATAGTCAAACTCTTACAATCTGAATTTGGGTTAAAAAACCCAACCCGAAACGATATAGTTCGTTACAAACTATACGAAGAACTCAAGAACAATGGTTATAAAGATTTATACACTGACACCTACATATCAAGAGAAATATTGTTTAGTAAACAAATAGATATAGAACATATCATTCCGCAATCACGATTGTTTGACGATAGTTTCTCCAACAAAACCGTAGTATTTAGAAAAGATAATTTGGAAAAAGGAAACCAAACAGCCACCGAATATATTGAAGGCAAATTTGGAGAAACAGGTTTGGCTCGATTTCAACAACGGATTGAAGATCTTCTTGAACAAGGAAAGAAAAATAAAGAAGAAGGCATATCCAAAGCTAAATACCAAAAACTGCAAAAACGAGCCTCTGAAATTGGCGAAGGATTTATAGAACGAGATTTACGAGACAGTCAATACATAGCAAAAAAAGCCAAAGAATTGTTGTTTGGAATTACCCGTTCTGTGGTTTCTACTTCAGGACAAATTACAGACAGACTGCGTGAAGATTGGGATTTAGTAAACATCATGAAGGAACTCAATTTGCCAAAGTATCGTGCATTGGGATTGACAGAAATGGAGGAACGTAAATATGGACAACAAGTAGAAGTCATAAAAGATTGGACAAAACGAAACGACCATCGCCACCACGCTATGGATGCGTTAACCATTGCATTTACTAAAAGGAGTTTTATTCAATACCTGAACAATCTGAATGCCCGCAGGAATGAAAAATCCAATGAAAGTATAAGTAATGCCACAGGCAGAAAAGCCATAGATACCAGCAACCTGAAACTATCAACCAGGGATGTTATGGGCATTGAAGAAAAAGAAACCGAAATTAGAATAGACGATCAAGGCAATAAAAAAAGAGTGTTCAAAGAACCTATTGCCCATTTTCGACAAGTAGCTAAAGAGCATTTAGACCAAGTTATTGTATCGCACAAGGCAAAAAACAAAGTGGTAACCAAAAATAAGAATCGGATTTCCGGGAAAACTATACCCCAGGAAGTACTTACACCTCGTGGACAATTGCACAAAGAAACCGTGTATGGCAGATACCAATATTATGAGCAGAAAGAAGAAAAGGTTAATGCTAAGTTTGATAAAGAAACTGTAGCAAAAGTAGGCAATCCTCTTTTTAAAAATTTACTCTTGCAACGCTTAGAAGAAAACGGCAATGATCCTAAAAAGGCATTTGCGGGTAAAAATGCTTTAGATAAAAATCCGATTTATCTAAATACAGAAAAAACAGAAAAGCTGCCGGAAAAAGTAAAATTGGTTTGGCTGGTTGAAGATTTTTCTATTCGCAAGGAGGTTACACCTGAAAATTTCAAAGACGAAAAGTCCATTGAAAAGATTTTAGACGAAGGTGTGAAACGAATTATGAGGGTGAGATTAAAGGAATATGGTGGTGATGCTAAAAAGGCTTTCTCTGATTTGGATAAGTATCCTATTTGGCTCAACAAAGAAAAAGGAATTTCTATCAAGAGGGTTACCATTAGCGGTGTGAAAAATGCAGAACCCCTGCATTTTAAGAAAGACCATCTTGGCAACCCGATATTGGATGAAGAAGGTAACAAGACTGCTGTGGACTTTGTAAGTACGGGCAACAACCACCATGTTGCGGTTTACAGAGATAAAAAAGGAAATTTACAAGAAAATGTAGTGTCTTTTTATGAGGCGGTAGCAAGAGTGAATTTAGGAATGTCAGTAGTTGACAAAGCATACAAACAAGACGACGGTTGGCAATTTTTATTTACGATGAAACAGAATGAACTCTTTGTTTTTCCCAATGAAAAAACAGGCTTCAATCCTGCTGAAATAGATTTACTCGATCCGAAAAACAAGAAACTGGTCAGCCCGAATTTATTTAGAGTACAGAAATATGCTTTTAAAAATTATGTCTTCAGACATCATTTGGAGACATCTGTTGCAGATTTCTCAAATGTATTAAGGGGTACAACATGGAGAGATTTCAGAAGTTCAAAAGGTTTGGACCAAATAATTAAGGTCCGCACCAATCATTTAGGAGACATTATTGGAGTTGGTGAATATTAATGATTCAACAAGAATTGAATTATCATGATCAAACGCACGCTCTACTTTGGCAATCCTGCCTATCTCAAAACCAGGAATGAGCAATTGCTCATTTCTTTAAAGGAGCCGGCAGAAGAAAAGCAAGTGCCGATTGAAGATATTGGCGTATTGGTGCTTGATCATTCGCAAATAACCATTACCCAACCCACGCTTTCAAAACTGCTCCACAACAATACGGCTGTGATTACCTGCGACGAAACGCACCACCCTATTGGCTTATTTCTAAATTTAGACGGGCATACCCTGCAAAGTCAGAAATTCAAAGCACAGATACTGGCCTCAGCACCTTTGAAAAAGCAATTGTGGCAGCAGACTGTAAAAGCCAAGATCGAAAACCAGGCGGAACTTTTAGGATTAGTGGGTGCTGAAAACAAATACCTGTACAAACTGGCAGCGGCAGTAAAAAGTGGCGATGCTGGCAACCTTGAAGCCAAAGCAGCAGTATATTACTGGAGCAGGCTCTTTCCCGACTTTCTCGAATTCACCAGGCAGAGAGACGGCGCACCACCCAATAATTTATTGAATTACGGATATGCCATCCTCCGTGCTCTTGTTGCCAGAAGCCTTGTAGGTAGTGGGTTGCTGCCTACCCTGGGAATATTTCATCGCAATCAATACAATGCCTATTGCCTGGCAGATGATATGATGGAGCCTTATCGCCCTTATGTAGATAAGACAGTTTGTGAAATTGTAAGAATGAATGGCCGGTTCCTGGAAATGACCCCTACAATGAAAAAGCAGTTGCTCTCTATACCCGCTATGGACGTTGTAATAAATGGTCAGCAAAGCCCATTGATGAATGCTGTACAACGAACTACCGCTTCTCTTTCCAAATGCTTCGAAGGAGATTCCAGGAGATTGCTATATCCTGAACTCACAGGCGACCATAAAATTTAGAGGAAGGAAAAATAAGAATTTCCAATATTTCTGCGTTAAGCAATGAAGGAAAAGCCGTAGCCCGGATAGAAAATCTGTGCTTGGTATTCCGGATCAAATAATCGTTTCATGAATTATGATCGCCTGAACGCATACCGCATTATGTGGATATTAGTACATTTTGATTTGCCCACCGACACCAAAACCGACAGGAAAAACTATGCACGGTTCAGGAAAAGAATTATGGCAGATGGGTTCGTGATGTTTCAGTTCAGCATGTACATCCGGCATTGCAGCAGCAAAGAGAATACTGAAGTTCATATCAAAAGAGTGAAATCTATATTACCCCCAAAAGGTCATATCGGGATATTGAGTATTACAGACAAGCAATTTGGAGCGATGGAAATATTTCGCAGCCAGGCTCCTGTCAAAGCACCTAAACCTGCCCAGCAATTGGAACTTTTTTAAAGAAAAGCAGGAATAAAAAGACAAAAATGGTTCATTTTTTTATTCCTGCCAAACCAGTCCAAACACAGTACCACAAAGCATTCCAGCAAATTGTGATGTGAAAGAACTAAGTTATTAAAATCTTGAAAGCAAATCACAACATAAATGCTCTCCGCGACTGACCCAAAACTGATGTGAAAGAACTAAGTTATTAAAATCTTGAAAGCAAATCACAACTCTGCTTAGGCCTGATCAACCTTCCCAGAAGATGTGAAAGAACTAAGTTATTAAAATCTTGAAAGCAAATCACAACTAAACATTGTGAATGGTGTGTTTTGAAGTGATGTGAAAGAACTAAGTTATTAAAATCTTGAAAGCAAATCACAACTTTCAGGTGCTTTTTAGTAAAAAGTAGCTGATGTGAAAGAACTAAGTTATTAAAATCTTGAAAGCAAATCACAACGGATGTTTGTGCGAAGATGAAATTAAATTTGATGTGAAAGAACTAAGTTATTAAAATCTTGAAAGCAAATCACAACTGATCATTCATTGCTTTCAACTTTGTCGCCGATGTGAAAGAACTAAGTTATTAAAATCTTGAAAGCAAATCACAACTATGCAGCATCATAGTAGCACTTCACCCGGGATGTGAAAGAACTAAGTTATTAAAATCTTGAAAGCAAATCACAACGGCTGGTAGGGAAGCTGGTCTATGCGTTCGGATGTGAAAGAACTAAGTTATTAAAATCTTGAAAGCAAATCACAACAAAAAAAGCGCAGGCAGATGAATCTGAAAGATGTGAAAGAACTAAGTTATTAAAATCTTGAAAGCAAATCACAACTGATTATCCCGAAATCCGATAAAAAACAAAGATGTGAAAGAACTAAGTTATTAAAATCTTGAAAGCAAATCACAACTTATTGATAGGGATTACAGGTGTTTCCTGTGATGTGAAAGAACTAAGTTATTAAAATCTTGAAAGCAAATCACAACATCGCGCAAAAAAGATCTATTCCAAAGTCGGATGTGAAAGAACTAAGTTATTAAAATCTTGAAAGCAAATCACAACATCCCATCCACGTAGCTCAGCACTGGCTTTGATGTGAAAGAACTAAGTTATTAAAATCTTGAAAGCAAATCACAACAACCTCTCGAACGCGCCTCTGATAAGTAACGATGTGAAAGAACTAAGTTATTAAAATCTTGAAAGCAAATCACAACAGTGGCAGCAGAGTACATTGTTTATAATGGATGTGAAAGAACTAAGTTATTAAAATCTTGAAAGCAAATCACAACCCGGATTTTCCCTGGTACAAATCTTCAGGGGATGTGAAAGAACTAAGTTATTAAAATCTTGAAAGCAAATCACAACAGCCGACACACAGAAGCCATGAGCAAAAGCG
>JBDHYH010000070.1:0-20946 GCA_039811325.1 Chitinophagaceae bacterium
AATCCGAATACAAAGGAGAACAAGAACCAAAGCCCATTTGTCATCAGGAAGTAGAGATTGTAGGAACGGACAAACTCCGGGGTATAACTCTCGTTAAATCTCACCTGGCATAAATACAAAACAACGTTAAGTGATACAAGGTCTATGAGTAATAATAATCCTTTGAGGTATCGTTCAAACTGCCTGTTCATTATTAGAGACTAATTGTAATTGGATTTTTTAAATTGTTCATTTTATTTTGTCGAAAGTAAAACAGAGTCATAGTGGAAGTTCTTGTGAACTAATGACTGAATCACGGGTTGATATTTATTTATCGGTAGGCTCTCATTAAATTTCGAAGTACATTCAATGGCAGCGCCAAAAACCTGATATCACCAATGTTAATTTGAAATCTCATCCTGATAATTTCGAAAATTGAAAGTGGTACAGGTGGTAATAACCTTACACCCATCGATGATTTCGAAGGTAAATACGGAATCTCCTTAATTTGATCCATGTGCGATTTCCACATACTGCCCGGAAAGTGAAATGCAGCAGATGATTCCTTCTTTAATTCATAATGACTTCCTACTCTGCTTCTCTTAAAATCTTTGTGATGAAAATACTCGAGGTCATTAAACAAATAGGCAAAAATTTCCTGGTCGCCCGCATAACGCCTTTTTTTATCAAACATGTTCAAAGAAAGAAAGTTCTCCATTTTTTCAAAAGGGAATTTCTGGCCGATGTATTGGAAACCCGAATTGACCCTTCTCGGGGTTTTCTTCTTTATCCATAAGTAGGGGCGGGCAATTCCAGGATAGAAAGTCCAGGTCTCTGTGGAGAATGCGTTAAGCGCTTTTTTGGGTTCTATATTTGTAGCTGCCCTGAGCCATACTATGTCTGAATCAAAGAAGAGGTAGGGGAATTCTTCATAGATGGGTATTTCCAGTTTGGTATAGAATGATGTACTGTTCAGGAATGCTCTTGTTTTTGGATACTCTGCAAGAAGCTTATCTAACTTTTCATTCCTTTCTTTTGCGGAAACAATTTTAGCTTCTATACCTTTTGCTGCGTGCAAGAGTGTTTCCCGATCTTCTTCATCTATTGATGGGTCTGTGTGTATTGTAAGCTCGTGCGTGTTAGAATAATAATAGGCAAACGTTCGAATCGAGTGAATGGCAATTTCCATTGCTCCTTTGTGCACAAGTGTAACAGCTTTTAACATTGATTTTGTCTGATGAATAAATATGAAATTGAATTATGAGTTTACAAAAAGAGTTGCTCTCTTTTATTTTTTATGGGATGAAGGCCTGAATCAGGCGGCGCTGTTTGATTTTGTCGGTCAAAAATTTCGGGATCACATAACGCTTCTGGAATATAGAGCGATCAGTATGTGGAATCTTGAAGTAACGGATCACCCTGTTCCGGTATAGGCTTCTTTCCAAATGTTTTTTTCACCAATGCTTTGCCAATTATATACACAAAGAGTGAATTGGTTACTAAGTAGCGTTTGAACAAACGTTTGGGTTCCTGAAACAATCGATACAGCCATTCCAAACCGGTATTCTGCATCCACACAGGCGCGCGCCTTTGCATACCTGCATATACCGGCAAGGCACCACCAACGCCGATGAGTACCGTGTTGAGTTTGTTTTTCATTTCGTGCATCCAGGTTTCCTGTTTCGGGCATCCGAGCGCTACAAAAATCAAATGCGGCTTCGCATTGTTGATCATCTCTATCATTGATTGTTGCTCTTCATCAGATAATTTTCTGAATGGAGGACTATAGTGGCCGGAAATATGAAGAGAAGGAAAATCAATTCTCACCTTTTGGGTTAATGTTTCAAGCATTTGTTCCGAGCCGCCTAAGAAGTAAACGGATATACCGGCCTCCTCAGATGATTTCAGCAATGATGGGAACAGATCCATTCCGGCTACTCTTTCCTGGTTGGTACCGTTTAAAAGTTTCAATGCCCAGGTCAGGGGTTTCCCGTCCGGAGTTATTATATCTGCATTTTTGAGTATCTCCGCAAACCTTTTGTTTCTGTATGCTTCAATAAACATGTGAACATTGGCAACACAAATAGTAGTAGGAATTCGTGATGAAGCATACTCCGTAATTGTCTTGACAAATTGAGCGTATGTACCCTGGGAAATTCCAAAGTTGATAAGTAATTGTTTTTGCAATGAGTACTTTTTATGGAGCGTTTGAACCGGTGAAGAGGGTATCATTTTTGAGTGCTAAAGTGATTTTTATAAGATGAGTTGACGCGATGTAAGTGTTCATTCAGTTCATCTGCTGTATCGAATCTGTCCCTTACCTTTTTTGCAGGAACTCCTGCATAAATACTGTAAGGTTCTACATCCTTTGTAACCAGGGAACAGGCGGCAATGATGCTCCCTTCTTTGATGGTAACACCTGATAAAATCGTAGAACCATAACCAATCCAAACGTCATTCTCAATGATGGTTATTTGGTTCAGTCCCTTCCAGGAATAATCCTTGTCTCTGATTTGTGAGGCCAGGCGAATGGGGACTCCCGGCTGCTGGTAATGGTGATCATACCTGCCTACCAGGGCCACACGATTTCCCCAAATAACATTATCTCCAATAATCGCATCAGACTCGATAAAACTATCGCGCCCAATGTAAAAATTTTTTCCAATTTCAATTTTTGTCTTTCCCCAAATTCTGACCCTGGCGCCAGCATGAAATCCCTTTCCGATTGTGTAATTTCTATATTTGACTTTGGCCAGAAATTGGTTTCTTAGTTTCTTGATCACTTCTCGTATCATGCTAATACCGGTTTCTTTTTGTCTGTTTCAAATAAAATTTTTTCCATTTGAGTGGCTACGTGATGTGGTGAAAATACTTTTCCAAGTTCGAGGTTATTCCCGGTCATTTGTGTTCTCATTGCCTTATCATTGAAGATGCGGTTTAGTGCAGATGCTATTTCTTTCGGTGATTCTTTTTGAATCCAAAGCACATTGTCCGGTTCAGACAAATAATCTTTTGCAGCTCTTATCCGTGTAGTAATTACAGGCAATCCGCATGCGATGGATTTGAAAATTGCCATGCAAAAACCTTCGGTGTCGTAAGTAGGATAAACAAGTACGTCGGCGCAGGTGAAAAATTGATCGCACTCCGCTTCCGGAATAAATCCTTTAAATGAAATTTGAACTTTGCTGTTGATGCTTTCTGCTTTGCGCTTCAGGTCATCAGCATCAGGACCATCTCCTACGAATACAAAATGAAAATTTTCCGGACTTTGAATGAGTGGAATACAGTCCAGTATATCAAATATCCCTTTGACCTTCGCCAATCTTCCTACAAAAAGACAGGTGAATTTATTTTCAGGCAGATCATATTTATTTCTGAAATCTACGGATGATCTGCATCTTTCAGGAACGATAATGTTTGGTAAAACTGCTACTCTTTTCGCCATGAATGGATGATGCTTTTTGATGAACTCCTTTTCTTCCTGTGACAGGAATATCCAGGAATCAACATTTTTTGTTAGAAAGGGGACGATGACCTTTCTATATAAAAATGGAGCGGAAGGCTCCAGGATACTGCAATCAGACCCATGTGACTTTATAATAATTCTCGGAGTCTTTCTGTAAAAAGTTTTAAGGATGAAAATTGTGATGAAATCACGGATGCTGCCTACAGGTTCAAATCGTGAATTCAAATACAACGCATCTATATTTGTACTCTTCAATTTTGGAATGAGTTGAAACGCATTGCGAATTGTTCCCCAAATTTTCTTTACCTTATTTTCTTTCTGATTATTTCTGGCATAACCGGAGGTGATGCAAGAGTAACCAATCTGTTCAAGAGCGGATACCTCATCCATAGCGAGTTGCACGTGAGCATGTGGTGGAATACCAATAAGAATCGTTTTTTTCAATTAATAAAAATTTGAAACGACGTGATCAATCCTGTGATTCCAGGTGTTTTTTTGTGAATGCAGAAATGAATTTTTTGAACATGATTCTCTAAAATCCAGATCATGATACATTTTGAGAACAGCATCTCTAATTCCATTGAGTGTTTGTTCTTTTGTTTCTGGTGTTACTTTTATTCCGCAATTATCCGGTACTCCGATAGCCTGTCCGCTTATGTTTAATGTAATGATGGGAAGGCCATAAGCCATTGCTTCTAAAAGTTGAGATCCAAAGGAATCCCTCAGTGAACAGAAAATAAATACGTCAGCAGTTTTGTAGTAATTGATGACTTCCTCATAAGGAATCTGACCCGTGATCCTGACCCTGCTTCTGTCTATGCCATACTGTTTTATCCATCCTTCTACTTTATGAAACCATTCACCTCCGCCGACGATGATGAATTCGAAGTCCGTGTCATTTGGCAATCTTGATAATGATTCTATCACCAGGTTCAATCCCTTTCGGGGAAGCATTCTGCCTACCCAGAGAAGTTTTATAGTTTTTGAATGACTGTGCGGATTAAAAGGAATGTTTTCCATACTTACAGGCACAGCAGAGTCTGATACAAACTTGATCTTGTCTGCAAGTGATTGATGACCGTTCATGGCCATTCTGAATGTTTCCGGATTGCTGACCAAAATATAGTCGGACTTCAAAATGCTGTTTCTGAAGTTACGGCCAATGGAAGTACTCCATGAAGAGATCAATTGACGAATATGTTCTGTCCGCCATGCCTCACCAAAATATTCTTTGAAAATCGGAAGCGCTTTTTGCCCGCCACCGACAGGGCCAAATATGATTTTTACATCTTTCAGCTTCCACAAAAAATTTCCCTGCTGCAGGCTTCCGAATGTCACATGATGGGCAATGTCAAAATGGATTTCTTCATGCATCTTCTTTGCTATCCTTGCAGCATTTCGTTGCCACATAGCATAATGCAGGTAGATTTTTTTCGAACCTGTATCCAGGAAATGTTTATCCAGGAAAGGCATTCTTACAAAAACAAAATGAAGATTAGGCAAGTTCAGTTGAGCACTGGCTTCCATAATTTCTTTTTCATCTTCTGTATTGGTAAAGCACCAAACTTCAAAACCTTTGGCAGCGAGGCCTGTAGCCCAACTCCAGCCATTGCCCGGTTCAGAACCCCGGATAGGAGAGCAGGCGTAGGCTGACAGTAAAACTTTTTTAGGATTCAATCGTGTTCAATTATAGGATTCAAGAAGCAATTTCCCATTCTTCTGCCGGCTACTATTTCTTGACTGCTTCAGATTGTCAGAAAATTCAAGGTATTTTTTATTTCTCAATAAGTCTTTTATCGATTCCGCGATAGATGGGGCATCTACCTTCCTGGCAAGAAAACCATTAAACCCTGGTTTAATGAATTCACTGAAAGCACCAACATCTGTAGTTACAGCAGGTTTGTTTAGTCCGAATGCGGTCATCAGTACACCACTCTGGCTTGCATCTGTATATGGACACACAATGAATTTTGCCTTTCGGATAAGTCCTGCCAGTTCATCATTTGGAATATGCCTGTTGATGAATGTGATTTTCTCTCTGTTGTTCAATAATACAGGATGTTCGTTCACTTCCGGCAGAGTACCTGCTCCCGCAATGATAAGTCGACAGTCGGGAAATTCCTTCCATACTTCCGGCATAGCATCCAGCAGGTAAGGAATACCTTTATACTTAGAGAGTCTTCCGAAAGACAAAATGTATTCTTCTTTTACTGGGACATCCCTCGATGCCATATCATAGTAGGTGTAAAATGGCATTTCCAGTATTACCTTTTCACCCCTGGTGGCAGATACTGATTGAGTGAATTGGTCCTTTGTAAATCCGGAGAAGAATGCATAAACCTTTGGTAACGGAATTTTCAGAAATAAAAACCTGGGCAGCCTTGTCTTCCACGTATTTTCGCCAGAATGGAGTTTCGCGTCGTGGATGGTCAGTACGATCTTTTCTCTTCTGAAAAGGTATGGCAGTATTCCGACGGTTCTTAAGGAAAATCCATCAAAATGTACTACCTCAGGTTTGATTTTTTTTATGACCTTGTTCACTGCTATATTCGCCTTGAAGGTACTCCATGAAAGCCCTGATGGATGCGAATGAATCACAAAATGCACCGAACAGGTTCCTTTGAAGAATGGTGCAAGTAAGTTGAGATCTTTTTCAGATAATATTTCATCAGGAGTTGCAAGATATTTCCCGGCAGGCAATGCGTCAATATTCAACACGGTTGTTTGCTTTGAATTTGAAGTTACTTCAATGAGCACGTGCAAATTCACCTTGTCCTTAATAGCATTAATGATCTCGAGAGATGTGTCTAAAAAATAAGCAGAGATATAGTAAAGTACCGTTTTCAAAATCCCACTAAATTTTTTCTGTCAATATGCTGAAAGAACTTTGATTTCCAAACAAGCGTATCTTTTTGCCAGGTTTTAAAACCAGTTTCAAAAACACGATTCCTATTACTAACCAGAATAAAACGAAGAGCAAGATGGGTTGGACATAATTGGATAGCACTATGTAAGTTGTAATCGTAAGCCCAATGATAAGGTAAGTCCCTATTACATCCGCCAAGGAAGATATTTTGTTCCTGATGAGGTAAATATCCTGGCATATATGAAAAATCAGAAATGAAGAAAATATAGCAAGATTGACAACAGTGAGTGACTTGTAAAAATATAATCCGGCAACACAAAACACAACGTTTATGATAAGGCTTACAATATTCAACCACATGTCTGTTTTTTCTTTGTGCAGCGCTACAAGCATATTCGCCTGAAGCAAGGCAGTAGGGAACACAAGAACAGCAAGAAACATTTCCTTGGTATAGATGGCATTGTCAGCAAATTTTTCTCCGAAGGCAAATGGAATCACGAAATCTGAAAAGCTGTAAAAGAATGTGTATACAAATAAGCTGTATGCGAGATAGAGGTAAAATACCTTGTGAAAATAAGACTTCAGTTTTTTCATATTTCCCTGCTTGTAAAGTTCTACCAGGGAAGGAAAGACTGTAGTGGAAACAATGATGGGAAGTACCAATGCGAGTGAAAATACTTTGTATGAAATTTCATAGTTGGCAACATTTTTTAAGGGTAGCGTTTTGGAGATGATCAGGTTGCCAATGCGCCAATAGATCATGGACACGCTTCCAATAATTACAAAAGCCCAATTCCGTCCTATAATATTTTTTATTTCATTCCATCCCACTTTATACAGAATCAGCTTCTTGAATGAAATAAGATTGGCAGATCCGAATCCGAGGAAAATGTTTACAGTAACCAGCCTGATCCCAATGAGGATAATCGACAACGTGATAATAGGTAAAGGATAAAAAAGCAGGACACAAGAGGCCAGGAACTTAAGGACCGAATCTGCCAATAAGATGAGAAATGTTTTCTTCTGCTGAAACTCTGCGACGTTCAATGCGCGAATACCATAAATAATATTATCGAACAGTATGTTTACACCCAGGATTACCGCGAGGTGATGAAGTAGTTTGTCGTCATAGAGCAGATAGGCGGCTCCGATATTCACAAGGTAGAATGCAATGCCTGAGACCCATTGTATCTTCAGAAACTTGTGAATAATGGCGCTTTTGTCTTCGACACTGACGATTGCCCTCGTGAACCACTGACTCAGGCCAAGTGTGGAAAATGCCGACAGGAATTGATAGATGGTAGTAGCTATTAAGAATATTGCGAAAATAGAAGGATCATACTTTCGTGCCAGAATCACAAAAAATAGGCTGAGTAATAAAGTTTGCCCTCCACTGGCAGCAATGCCCCAGATACTATTTTTTAAGATCCTTGAATTTTTCAACATGAAATTGTTCATCTAATCTGTCTCACTAAAAATTATTTCTTTCTCACTGAATAATGCAGTCATCACTATGAAAAAAGAAAGCAAAATTGCAATACGGTTATCGCCCAGCGTGTGTACGGAGATGGAAGATATAAGCCAGCAAATGATAGAAGCACCGAATATCGTTGCCAGGCGTACATCATAACCTTTTATATAATAACTAAAAAGTTTAAAGAGGGGAATTGCTATAACAATCATGAGTAAGGAGAAGGCAATGACTCCCCATTCAACCAAAAGCTTGAGGTACCCGTTTTCGGGGGCATCAAGGTAAAATATTTCATTGTCATCAAGCATCAGAGACTGATCCTGGGCATGCTTCATTACATAGTCCTGATAGTTATTCATACCGATTCCAAGCGTTGGATGCTCCTTGAAAATATCGAAAGCGCCGTCCCAAATGTTTTGCCTGAAATCAAGTGACTTATCAAACGTGGTAAACCTGTCGAAAGCACCTGTAGTGGCTGATAATAAAATTGCAAAGCAAGCTCCAAGGGCAACATACCGCAGTAGTTGAAATCGAAGATCACCTCGCAGCAAAAGCACCATAAAGACAGTGCTCACGGCAATCCCAATCATAGGTGATCGGCTACCGGCGAGTATGAGCCCTCCTAGCATTAAGGAAAATCCGGCAATGTGCTTGAAGGTGAGTTTGCCTGGGTTGTCAAAATTTATCAGCCAGACCGGCGCAATCATACCAATGAAAATTCCGTTGATTTGGGAATCCATAAAGAAACCCGGATATCTTATGGAAGTCCCTCCTGTGACATTTTGATTCAGCATTTCGTAGAATGTGAATCTGATGCCGATCAAAAGTTGCATTCCGATGAATGCCAGGGCTATGATGCTGGTGAATTTTAAGGCTTTGATTATATCCTTTGCAAAAGATGTGTCTGATATGATTTCGTGGTACAGGATAGCGGCAAAAATAAATGGTGTACATACTGTTACTATGCTGAGTATTGCCCGGGTGGGAAATTCGGAGCCGAGGCCGCTTAGAATGAGAGTTGCAATAAATAATCCGAACAAAAGAAAAATTGTATTGTTCCACTTCCATTTATGAATGAGCATTTGTGGGTTGATGAGTATGGCTAAAATGGTGATACAATCGAATACTTTGATGTTGCCATAATCAAATGGAACCACTTTCAAATCCATCAGAGGGAAGAGGTAAATGAGATAAAGGAGGTAATACCTGGAGATTCCGTTCTTGAAAAAAAAATAAAATAGGAAACTTCCAATTGCCAGGTATCCTAATATCAGTCCGAGATTCATTTGAAGATGTTATGATCTGAAGATTTGGGCCGATTCTATTTCAATTTTTCTAACCCTGATCATTGTATTATGCTCTTCCTTCTCGCTGATTACGGTGATTAATTTATATCCTAAGGATGGGAGGATCAATTCTATTGTGCTATCAGTGACAATTCTTTTAACTTTTGAATTCCTGTCGTCTGAAATATCGATTTTTTGAACCTTTATTTCCCTGTAGAAATCGGTAAAAGACTTTATGGCATTCATATATTCATTTGGAATCGTTACTGGATCATTTTTCCAATATACAGGATTGATCACGTTATGTATACCATTTATTTTCCCCATTTCTTCATTGGTTGCTTTTACGAAAATGTATGAAGGAAACAAGATATCTTCCAATATTCTGGATTTCCTGTTATTCGCATTTGAGCCGTTATTCATTGGGCAAAAGCTTTCAATGTTCTTTGATGAAAGTAAAGAAGTTACTTTCACTTCTTTTGATCTTTTTACATAAAGTAAATACCATTTCTTATTCATAAAAAAGGTTTTAGATTGTATGGCTTCGCCATTCTCAATCACATAATTTTGCGATGAGTTGACGGGTTTTCATATAGATATTCATATCCTGAATTTTTCAAAAATGCCTTTCTTTTTGGCATTCTTTCCATATCCATACACGTAATCATACCCATACCCATATCCGTAATTCGCCGCCAGAAATCCGCGTTGTCTCACACCATTGAAGATGATGGCAGGATTGTGAATAGGATTGATATGATTATTAGCATCAATTCTTTTTATCAAAGTCATTGGCGTGTATTGATGTCTTACTACGTACAGTGTGGCATCACAAAGGTTGGTAAGCATATACCCATCCGTTACCAGCGCCATAGGCGAAGTATCGATTACTACAACGTCAAAAATTCCATTTAGATAATCGATTAATTCAGCTGCTTTGCTATTAGTCAGGAGTTCAGCAGGATTTTCAGGTAAGTCTCCCGCAGAAATAAAATACAGATTTTCATGCTCAGGGATTCTTCGGATGATATCTTCGGCTTCTTTGGCGCCTTCCAAATATTCTGTTACTCCTACCGTCCCCCTTATATTGAATATTTTTTCCTGTGTAGGGTTGTTCAGGTCCATATCCACGAGAACTACTTTCTTTCCCGTGAGTGTCAGGCTGATTGCCAGGTTGGCCGCAACAAAACTTTTGCCTTCACCGGAGATGCTTGAAGTAACAAGGATTTTTTTATGGCCGGCATCAATACCAAGAAACAGCAATGATAATCTCAGTTTCCTGAACTCTTCTGCAATAAAACTTCTTTTACCCGAAGCTATTACAATAGGTTTTTTTGACCTGTCATAAGTTATCTCACCGATTACAGGTATCCTGGTACGAGATTCTATATCGTGCCGGTACAGTACTTTACCTGTCAGGGATTCCTTTATGGTTACAAAACCCATAGTCATGAAAAGCAGTAATGCTACGGCAGCAGGGAATACAACTATTTTTTTAGGAGTGACTGGATTACTTCCTACGGCTGCATAATCTACCACTTTGTTATTAGCCACTGATGCTGCATAGGCTATCTTACTTTCCTCTTTCTTTTGCAATAGAAATTGGAATAGCTCTCTTTTGTTTTGTTCTTCACGACTAATATCAATAAGGTCTTTTTCTTTTTGTGGCATTTGTTTCAGCATTGAATTGTAAGAGCTATTTGTGGAGGAGATATTGTTTCTCATCGCATTTAGGCTCTTTTGCTGACTGTTGATGTTTTTTAGAATGTTAGGTTTTATTTTGATGATCTGGTCCTGGATCTTTAATAATTCAGGGTTATTTTCTCCTATTGTTGCTTTCCCTTTTTCATATTCTAATTCCAGAGAGTTCAGTTTATCCAGCAGTTGTGTAAGCATTGGGTCGCTAACTCCGAGTGTGGAAGGCACAATGGCACCACTATTGTTTTTATTTTTTACAAAATCCTCTACCTGGTTCAATACTGAAATTTGTGTATTGACATCGCTGAGTTTTTGGTTGTTTTCACTCACGTTTTGCAGATACAATTGTCCCTGGGTACTGATATCTACGGCATTACTTCTGGATTTGAATTCCTGCACTTGTTGTTGAATGGAGTCTAAATCTTTGGTTACCATTCCTAATTGAGAATCTACAAACTCCATGGTGTTTTTTGCCAGTGAATTCTTTTCATCCATTTCAGATTGCCTGTAAGAGTCAATGATTTGGTTTAGAATCTCCTTTGCCCGATTTGGAATTTCATCCCGATAACTAAGATTGATAATGGAAGACAATTTACCGGCTGATTCTACTTTTAGATTTCGAAGCAGAACCGGTATAATATCTTGCGGATTATAAATGGATATGGAAAGGTTATTTTTACCAGGAACAAAATCATAATTCTCATTTTGAACAAATTCCAGTTCTCCATAGGGAGTTTTCACCGGGGTATTCAATTTGTACACGTTCACATGATTCAACAAGACCATTTGAGATCCTTTGTCAAACGAGATGGGTATGTTTAATTTGGTAATTAGGGCTTCGGGGTGTATAGCTTTAGCAAGCACTGGAGAAGTGTAATAGGCCGAACTTGTTCTAAGCGTACCTTCCTGTGAAATGGGCGTTAGCAAATTGAGTTTTGTAACTACATCTGCCATGAGTTTGCGCGACTGCAAGACCTCTATTTCGTTTTCGACAATTTTTTTTGAAGATATCTGGTTCAATGATTCCATCAACTTAGATTCCTCGTTGCCTTTCTTTTCATCCTTTATAATGAGTGTTGCATTTGCCTCGTATAATGGAGTTGTGGTTTTAAGATAAAACCAGGCTCCTGCAATTCCCAATAGAATTGCAATAAAGAATAATGGCCAGTAGGGTAGGTACTTGGAGAGAATCCTCTGAGAAAGATTGTCTTCTTCTGATATCGTTTCTCTATGCTTTGCTTTCATAAAAGGTGGGAGATTAATAATGATATATAGTTCATCGTAGTACCCGATCAAGCACGATCACGGCCACTGAAAGTGCGGTCAATAATATTGGCACCAATTGTGGCCACATGGATGACTGCGAAGCACGAGCCTTGTTTGGCTCCACGTACACGATGTCATTTGGCTCCAAATAGTAATAAGGAGATGAGAGAAAATCAGCCGAGGTCAAATCAATGTGATGGGTGACTCTATTCCCAGCTTCCTCCCGGATCAATAATACATTGCTTCTCCTTCCGTAGATAGTAAGATCGCCTGCGAGGCCTATAGCTTTCAACATAGAAATCTTCTCATTTGGTACAGTAATTACTGTGGGTTTACCAACTTCCCCTAATATGGTAACTTCATAGTTAAGATATCTTATCTCAACCAGCGGGTCTTTTAGCAATTTTTGATCCAGAAGTAATTTTGTAATAGCATTCTTTAACTGATCCTTAGTGAGACCTGATGCTTTTAACTTTCCTAAAACAGGTAATTGAATATATCCTTCAGGGTTTACAAGGTAACCTCCCCTTTGGGATTGAGATCCTGTTACTGTGGTAGTAATGGTGTTTGAACCCTGCCCCTGATTGAATATTGCGGAGGCATCCTGGTTGAGGCTGCTGATATTTATACTCAAAATATCATTAGGAGCAATCAAGACTTCGTCTGGTTTACTTGCACCATAAAAAGTTTGATCTTTGATATTGTCAAAATAAGTAATCTTACGCGTGCTGGTACATGATACCACCATGACTGCTAAAAGCAGTAAAAAAGCAGATTTTCCAATTTCCATTCTAAATGTTATTTGGTTTACAATTATTAGCCTTCGGAACTTCAAAGGATAATAGCCCGGGTAAGCAGGAAATCGTGGAAATTGATTTTCGAAAGGAACTTGGGGTACGTAGAATGCTGCAAACTTAAAACGCAAAATCTTCAATTCCTAATTTTCGAAGGACTTATTTGGTTGTTTAATCTGGAAAAATTAATCTTAGAAGTTGCTGTTTAATAGTATTTATACTCTCTAAGGGGAATTGTACGGTAGAAAATTTTCTTGACTTATATCAAGAAAATTTTAGGCTTGATTTCTTGATTAAGGTGGAGTGTTACCAGAAGATATGCTTATAATCAATTAGATATAAAATTTAATTCCTTTAATTGGACTGTATTATTGCTGTGTTCTCAGGTGATTCTCCTATCTTGAGATAGGAAATTTCCAATTTTTTGACCGTAAAATTACCAAATACCAAAACTGCGTATTACTTTTGTATTCACTTACACACTGCGACCTACCCTACAATCCGGAAAACAACCCTAACTACGTCTCCGGGCATTGAAAAATAATTCAAAATGCCTAAGATGTACTCAAAGAAAACAAACAAAACTGCAGCACTTTCAGTTGTCAATCTACTATTATTCCTTGCTTTAAGCATTAGTTCATTTGCAGGATCGAAGATTGATGTAACCATTTCAAAGAAAAGCTATAACGGCTCAGACGTTAGTTGCTACCAGGCAAGTGACGCTCAACTCACAATTACAGCTACCGGTGGTAATGGCGGTTATACCTACTCTATTGACAATGGGGTACATTTTCAGTCAGGAAATGTATTTAGCAATCTGGCAGGCGCTCAGAACTATGTTGTTGTAGTAAAAGATTCCAAAGGTCAGACTTCCAAAGCTGAATGGGTTTGGGTATCAACAGTCGCCAACCCGGTCACTATTTCCAGCGCTAATACAACTGCATCCTCTTGTGGTACTGCCAACGATGGCCAGATATCTCTTTCTGCTTATGGAGGTACCGGGGCTATTGAGTTCTCAATTGATAATGGTGCTACATGGCAGGCGTCCGGAACCTTTAAGAATTTGTCTCCTCATATTTACACGGTTATAGCAAGAGATATAAATGGATGCACTTCTGATAGTAAAGTGGTATATGTTTCTTCAGGAGGAGGTGTGCTGGGGGTCATAGATTATAAAGAAGATTATAATTGTAACTGGGGTAATGGTTCTGTGAAAGTAAGAGGGTCTAACGGAAAAGCACCATATCAATATAGTATTGATGGACTTCCTTACGTGTCCTCAGGGAATTTTTCAAACCTTAAACCGGGAGATCATACAGTGGTTATTGTTGACTCAAAAGGTTGTACCGGAAGCGTAAACTTTGAAATTAAAGCAACAGTTGAAGCAACTTTATCCGGAGATACTACAATTATGACAGGAGGCACTGCAAAATTATACGTAAACATTGTGGATGCTTCATCCCAAAATGCGAATTACACCCTTACTCTCATTGATGATAAAGGTGGTAATTACACCTACAATAACCTCAGGGAAGGAATTAATACAATCAATACAGGCATTATTTCAGACACAAGAATATTTACCATCTCTGCCATAATCAGCTCCCGTGGATGTAATGTGTATCCGGGAGGAAGCGCTGAAATAAAAGTTGAAAAGAATACAGTATGGTTAGGCCTTACAAAAGAATGGAATGAGAATTCTAATTGGAGTAACGGAAAAGTACCCACCGCCAATTCCGATGTGTTGATTGGAGAAACCGCCAATAACCCTGTAATCAGTGATGAAGGCAGCGTTCAAAGTATTACAATTATCGGCAACGCAACTTTGGAGATAGCCGGACATTTAAGATTGACAGGAACCATTACCGGAACTCAGGGAGGTGTTATTGCCACTGAGGGAACCATTGAATTCGATGGAACGACGAAACAGGGGTTAGATGGTAAGATATTTTCCGGAAAGAGCATCGCCAATATGGAGATCAATAATGATGTGGAGTTGACAGATTCTCTAAATGTTTATGGTTTGATTGAATTTGATGCAGAGGGCAAGAACTTATACACAAATGATTTGCTAACACTTAAATCAACTGCTATTGGATCTGCCGCAGTCGGCAATACTTCTAAAAACAGAATTTTTGGAATGGTGACAGTTGAGGATTATATAGCTCCGAGAAGAGGTTGGAAATTCCTTTCTGTTCCTACTGTTTCTGGTCAAACTATCCAGGATGCATGGCAGGAAGGCCAGTCTTCAAATGTGAATAACCTGCCGGGAAAAGGAACTCAGATTACTGGGGAAATGAATGATTGGCAGGCAAAAGGATTTGATGCAAAAGCATATTCACCTTCGGTAAAATCATATAATTCCAACACGGATAGTTATGTGGGAATCAAGTCTACACTTGAACCTTTCAGCGATACATCAAATGCTTACATGATTTTTGTCAGAGGTGATCGTTCTGCAAATTCTGTGAGTGCAACAGCAACTGCAACTACCCTACGCACCAAAGGAGAACTGAGATCAGGAGATCAGCAGATTCGACAGGTACAAGCTGGGAAATACCTGGCATTGGGAAATCCCTATGCCGCACCTTTGGAATTGAATAAAATAAAAACCGACAGTAAGATGACTTTTTACTTCTGGGACCCGGAATTAGGTGATAGTTATGGCGCTTATCAAACAGTGATGATCAATAAGAATGGAAAATATACGGTGATTCCAGGGTCAGCAAAGATGGGAAGGAAAAGTGTTCAAATCGTGAGTGGTCAGGCATTCTATGCTTATTCAATTAATGGCGGTTCACTTCAGATCACTGAAGACAGTAAGATTTTAAATGGTTATAAAAATAGTAATAATCGCCCGATGGGTTTTACAGGTGGTACCGATAGTGAGGATGATGAGTTGCAAATTAAATTGTATTCCGTAGCAAACAATAATAAGAGTTTGGTTGATGGAATATTGCAGAGTTTCAATGGAGATTATAGCAATGAGGTTGATGATATGGATGCGTTGAAATCAGTCAATACGGGCGAAAATCTGAGTATCAAGTCCCATAACAAAATACTAGCCATTGAAAGCAGGCAGTTTTCTGAGAATTCTGATACAACACAGTTGAATCTTACAGGGGTAAAACTTCAAAACTACCGTTTCGAAATTTCATTGAACGAATCTTCAAACGGAAAAGAAGCAATTCTGGTTGATCGGTTTAATGGAATAGTCTCTCCATTGTTAGTTGGAAAATTATTTACTTACGATTTTTCAGTTACTAATAATGCTGCTTCCTACGCGGCTGATCGTTTTCAAATTATTTTTCGTCCTATGGCGCCTTTACCGGTTACCTTCAAAGGGATTAATGCTGTGAAAAAGCAACAGTTGGTTAAGGTGAATTGGGAAATTGATAATGAAGTAAACGTAAAACAGTATAGTGTTGAAAGATCTGGCGATGGCGTCTCATTTAGTGAGATAGGTACTATTCCTGCTGCAAAAAAATCAAGTTATTCATTTGATGATGCGCAACCTTTAAATGGGGTCAATTATTACAGAGTGGTATCTGTGGATGTTGATGGTAAGAAAGGGTATTCTTCAGTAGTAAATGTTGTCATTGAAATTATGAGTAAGACACAAATGAATGTTTATCCAAATCCGGTAGTAGGAAACAATATTCATTTGCGAATGAACATTAACACCAAAGGAATTTACTATTTAATTGTGAAGAACCCCTTAGGACAGGTAATTGATAGCAGAAAAGTAAATCTCGTTGGTGGGGAACAGGCTATTGATATCGTTCCGGAATCTAAATTGGCTACCGGTGTTTACACCATTGAAGTTACTCAACCCAACGGTGAACAATCAGTTGCCAGGTTTATCAGATAAGTAGTTTTTAATCCGTGTGCTGAAGAGCCCTTCTATAAATTGAGGGGCTTCTTTTTTTTGAGACCTATGAGGATTCGAAAATTGGTGGTTATGGATTTCTTGCAAAAACACCCGGGATCAGACTTGACATCATGTCAGGTAATTCTTTCATGGCATCTTATTTGAAAAGGCATTTTTCAAAAATTGGAATAGTATGCAAAAAGGAACCATCAGAGTACAGACAGAGAATATTTTCCCCATTATCAAAAAGTTTTTATACAGCGACCATGAAATATTTATTCGCGAATTGATCAGCAATGCTGTGGACGCCACTCAAAAATTGAAAACGCTGGCCGCCTCCGGTGAATTAAAGGGTGAGATTGGTAACACCGATATTCATGTAAGAATAGATAAGGATAAAAAGACGATAACCATTTCTGACAAAGGGGTCGGCATGTCTTCCGACGAAGTGGATAAGTACATCAACCAGGTGGCATTCAGTGGTGCGGAAGAGTTTCTTGAAAAATACAAAGGCAAGAACGAATCCAATATCATTGGTCATTTTGGATTGGGGTTTTATTCGTCATTTATGGTGAGCGAAAGAGTGGAGATTTTTTCCAAAAGCTACCAGTCCGAAAGCCCCGCGGTACATTGGGAGTGTGACGGCAGCCCTGAATTCATTTTAGAAGCAACGGAAAAAGTTGAAAGAGGAACAGACATTGTAATGCATGTCAATGCAGAGAGTGAAGAATTTTTAGATCATGACAGGATCAGCCATATACTCGAAAAGTTTTGCCGGTTCCTGCCGGTACCCATCATTCTGGATGGCAAAGAAGAAAAGGATAACAGGCAAATAAACAATACAACTCCGGCATGGACTAAGAAACCGGCTGACCTGAAAAAGGAGGATTATGAGAACTTTTATAAAGAGTTGTATCCATTCTCTGAAACTCCTCTGTTTTGGATACACCTGAATGTGGATTACCCGTTTAATCTTACGGGAATCCTCTACTTTCCAAAATTAAAGAACAGCTACGAGATACAGAAAGACAAAATTCAATTGTACAGCAACCAGGTTTTCGTTACTGACGAGGTGAAGGATATTGTCCCAGAATTTTTGATGCTTTTGCATGGCGTTATTGATAGTCCCGATATTCCATTGAATGTGAGCAGAAGCTATCTGCAGGGAGATCCGAATGTAAGGAAGATCAACAGCTATATCACCAGGAAAGTAGCGGACAAACTGGAAGAACTTTTCAAAGATGATCGCAAATCATTTGAAGAAAAGTGGGATAGTATCGGGCTTTTCGTAAAGTATGGAATGATCACCGATGATAAATTTTTGGACAAGGCAAAAAACTTTCTTTTGCTTCAGGAAACAGGGGGACAATATGCAACACTTGATGAGTACAGGAAATCAACAGAGGCCAATCAGAAAAATAGGGATGGCAAAAATGTGATTGTATATACTACCGACCCTGTGCAACAGAATAGTTTTATCAAAGACGCAGAAGCAAAGGGCATCAAAGTTGTGAAGTTGGAAACGATGATCGATAGCGCCTTCATCAACAACATTGAGATGAAATGGCAGGATGTATCATTTGTAAGAGTAGATGCCGACATTGCCGAAAACCTGATTGACAAAAATGAAAATACTGAAAGTGTACTTACGGAAAAAGAAACAGAGGAACTGAAAGGATTGTTTAAGATAGAATCAGAAGGGCTACATACATCTGTAGAAGTAAAAGGCTTATCTCCCGAGGCACAGCCGGTGATCGCTGTACGTCCTGAGATGATGCGCCGCATGAAAGATATGGCTGCGATGAGTGGAGGAATGAGTGGTTTCTACGGAAACCTTCCGGATGAGATTCAATTAGTAGTAAATGGGAATCATCCTGTATATAAGAAGATTCTTGGTGAGGAGAACCAGGATATGCAAAAGGATATGACGAGAAATCTTGCTGACATGGCATTGCTCTCACAAGGTTTGCTGAAAGGTAATGAACTCACAGAATTTATCAACAGAAGCATCAACCTGATGGAAGGAAAAGAAAAAAGCAGGATTATAACGAATGCTTAATTTCCTGGATGGGAGAGTGTATCAATTGGCGTATTACCAATTTTCACAGGCGGTAGGAAACCCGCCTGTGGAGTGTTCCTCGGTTTCTTCTATCGGTATACTCTTTCGGCTTTCCCCTATCGGTTTCCACCTATCGGTTGGTGCCCTCACCAACCGAAATACTATTGCTTATACGAAAACTCAGTTCACACCTTTAACTCAACGATTTTTCTCCATAGGAAAATAAGATAGACTATGGTTCTAATCGCAAGATAGAAAAGTCAAGGTATTCCATTTTTTTAAAGTACCATACCTCCTGAAATCCTGCACTCAGAAAAATTTCTTTTTCAGTTGGATTAAAATAGACAACTGTTATTTCACGCGGGTTTTTTTTGAACGACTTTAGAATATTTTTTACGACAGGAAGCATAACTGCTTCATCAAAGGGATTGAAAAAGGTGAAGATGGCTTCCTGTTTTTTTATTTCGTAAAGTGCAGCATTTTCACAGTGGATGGTGAGAGGCACGTCAGGAAATTCTTTGGTGATCTCCTTCAGATTTTCTCTTGCTGCATTACAGAGTTCAGGTGAAAACTCAATGCCGTTGATATCCTTAAACCCATAATGTATTGCAACAACAAGAATTCGTCCCATGCCACAACCAAAGTCGACAAGAGTACCCTGGATATCTTGTTCCTTTAGAAATTGCAAAGCTGTTTCAAGCATGAAATAATTCACAGGTTGATATATGTAAGCATTTTCCTTGTAGCCCGAAACTATTTCCAATTGCCTGAGGTCATTGGTATAAGTTGTATTGAGATGGTATTTCTTCTCACCTCTCAATTCATGAAAGCAAGTGAAGATTGCCAACCTAAGGTTCCAATTTTTCTGAATGAAAAGAAAATAGTCAATGTACTTTTTGATCCTCATGAATGCGGAGATGTGGTTCTGCGATCGGCCGGTTTAAAATCAATTACCCTCAGTTGCAGCGAAGTTTGATCGTTCCATTGATTTTCAGTGATGGAATAGACAACATCAATCGGGCCTCCATGTTCGATCACTGAATATTTTTCACGCATGTCAAAACCAATCCCAGACACGGGTGGATGATTATCGGAGAGAAATGAAAATCTGATATGCTTTTCCTTTAACAGTCGTGTGTATTCGGAAGGAATCACATTCCGGGTGATAAAGACGGGACGCGGATTTTCAGGGCCAAAGGGCTCCATTCGTTTTAGCGTATTAAAAAACTTAAAGTCAATATCTGTAAAATCAAGTTCCGTGTCGATCTTTATTTCCTTTGTGATCTGTTCATCGCTCATCTTTTCAGACACCACCTCTTCAAATTTATTGATGAAAGCACCAAGTTGGTCAGGATTCATCGTAAGCCCTGCTGCTGCTGTGTGGCCTCCGAATTGAACCAGGTGTTCTTTACAAAGGCTTAGTGCTTCATAAAGATTGAATCCATTGATGCTCCGGGCGCTGCCTGTTATCACGCCATCCTGTGTTGTCAAAATTATTGTGGGCCTGTAGTAGGACTCTATGACTTTACTTGCTACGATTCCGAGTACACCTTTGTGCCATCCAACTTTATGAACGACGGAAGATTTTCGATGAGCGGCAAATTGGTTGATGAACTCAAGCGCCTCTTTTGTTATCTGCTGATGATAAGTTTTTCTTTCTTCGTTTTGTTCGTGAAGTGCTTTGGCAATATGCAGTGCTGTTTCAAAATCTCTGGTTATCAATAATTGAACAGCTAATCTGCCATGATCCATTCTGCCTGCAGCATTGATGCGGGGAGCCAGTTGAAAAACAGATCGTTCGTTATCGTAATACCCATTGCCCGATACCTGAATCAATGCTTTGAAGCACGTAGAAGGGTTTTTGTTCAGTTTCTCCAATCCGTGATAGCAAAGAATTCTGTTTTCATCTGTTAGTGGTACAATGTCGGCTCCTGTTGCAATTGCAACGTAATCCAGGTAATCGAGGATAATGGAAGATGGGCGGTCTGATCGTTGGTTGATTGCAGTAGCTAATTTGAAGGCAATACCACAACCGCAAAGTTCTTTAAATGGATATGGACAGTCCCGCTGTTTAGGATTCAGAATTGCAACTGCTGCCGGTATTTGATTTCCCGGTATATGGTGATCGCAAATGATGAAATCAATAGCATCATCTGCTTTTTCAATGAGGTCGGTTGAAGTAATACCACA
>JBDHYH010000071.1:0-20800 GCA_039811325.1 Chitinophagaceae bacterium
ATGCAGAACTAAACATGTAGAAGGCTTATGGCGGATATGTTTGGACCAGGGTTCGACTCCCTGCAGCTCCACAATATTAAAACCAACTTTTGAGAGAGGGTTGCTTTTTTGACCAGGGCTGAGACGATTCGCGGTAGCGAATGTCTCAGTGCCGACAGAATCGTCGGCATCCGACTCCATACAGCTCCACAAAAAATTATTGAGACTTTTTGAAGAAGGTCTTTTATTTTGAAAACAGGGAGTAAAGCAAGGATTATTTATCTAGGAAGAAATCACTTCTGGCATTCATGCCATTCCCATCAAATAAGAAGATGATAAGTATCAATTATTAAATGCCATCTTGTAATCAACTGATATTTTTCCTTTGGAAATATCATTTAGTTTGCGCTTGAGCAAATTGCGTTTGAGTGGTTTCAGATAATCGATGAAAAGTTTTCCTTCGATGTGATCGTATTCGTGCAGAATGACTCGCGCCGTGATTCCTGAAAAGGTTTTCTGATGCTCTTTGAAGTTTTCGTCCATAAATTTTATATGAACTTTTTCCTGCCTTAAAATATCTTCCCTGATCTTGGGAATGCTCAGGCAGCCTTCATTATAAGGCCATTCATCACCTTCCTTCTTTATAATATGTGCATTGATAAAAACTCCCTTGTAGCCTTTATCACCCGGATATTCCTTTCGCTCATCTTCTTCCATCCCTTTCAGAATCTGTTCGCTATCGATTACGAAAAGCCGAATGTCTTTGCTGATTTGCGGTGCGGCCAGTCCGACTCCGCTGCTGCTGTACATGGTCTCCCACATATTCGAAATCAATTCCTGCAGCCGAGGGTAATCAGCGCTGATCTCCTTTCCCACTTTTCTAAGCACCGGATTACCATAAGCCACTATCGGTAAAATCATATATCCAATTTTTGAGGCACAAAGGTACAGATAATCAAAATTTGAAAAACGGTTAGCCGTTGCATTTCACGCTTCATTTATGTTCAATTGATGCATGTCTAATTTAGAAATGAAAATATCAGAGACTGTCACGCATCTGCCTCAGTACTTTCGCACTCTGAGGTATCCAGTTGGTTTCCTCTGTGTCCCATTTGTATTTTTTCAGGATGGCATGGCGTATCATCGTATATCCTTCAAAAGCCTGATCCGCATTGAAAAAACAATCAACCCATTTTGGATTCAGATTTTTATCGCTCTGCAAACCGATACCACCACTGTACCAATTGAAAATATTGGGTAATCCTACAAAATTAATTTTGTTAGCATCACCTCTGACAAATCCATCCAGGTAAAATTGGTAGAAGCGGATACAATTGAGGCATCTTTGCCTAATCTCTTCCTTACTTTCAGAGTGAGTGGGCTTGATAGTCCATGCAAAATTTTCTTTGCTGAATGGGTTGGTAGAGTCAGCAGGCCACCAGGTGTCAGTAGCTCTGTATAATAATTCTGATACATCTGCACCTATTTTACGAACCATGTACAATGTGTCCTTATTCAGAATTTGAATTGTATAATTTCCGCTACCTCCGTTTTCATAAGTAACTGTAATGTCATCCCCATTCCTTTGATATGTACCTCTGTATGTAATGCCTCCCGGATTTTCCAGGATACCGCCATTGTTCATAAATACGATTCCCGGTAAAAAATCTTTATTGTCTTGTTTGTTGATTACATCCCTGCCCAGTGGGTGATCTGCGTCTTCCAGAATCCAGTATTGATGCAATAATGATGCGGTGTCATTTCGGCTTTCTGCAGGAAAAATATCGGTCTTCTTTTCTTCGGAAGAAGTACAGGAAGCAATTACGATTAATAAAAAAACTAATTTTCTCATGCGGGTAAAAATAGTGAATTACCTGAAATGATTTGTGATTTGGAACAAAACTGGTGCATCCCAAATCCGATACAAATCAGATTTAGTAATGAATAATATTTCGGATGGTGGGACACGAGCCGAAAACAAACACTTCAGACGGGTGTCCTCATCCGCCTGCGAAAAATTGGGATGGACCCAACAAAACTCCGCATTACTTTTCCGTTCTTTGCAAAAAAAAATATTGAGATGGGATATACAGTAGCGATAGCGGGAAGGCCGAATGTAGGAAAGAGTACATTCTTTAACAGGATGCTGGGACAACGCAAGGCCATCGTCGATGATATCAGCGGTGTAACCCGCGACAGGCAATATGGAGTGGCAGAGTGGGACGGAAAGAATTTTGATTTGATAGATACAGGCGGATTTGTTTCCGGCAGTGATGATGTCTTTGAAAGAGAAATCCGCAAGCAGGTGCACACAGCTATTGAGGAGGCCAATGCTATTATCTTCATGACAGATGTTACCACAGGAGTCACAAGCCTTGATGATGATATGGCAGCATTGCTCCGTAAGACACAGAAGCCGGTTTACCTGGTTGTAAACAAAGTGGATAATTATGAAAGACAACTATCAGCAAATGAATTTTATTCATTAGGTTTTGAGAATATTTTTTTTGTATCCAGCATCTCAGGAAGTGGCACAGGTGAATTATTGGATGCAGTTGCAGCAGCTATTCCAAAAACTGAAGAGCCTGAAGAGGGTGGCTTGCCAAAATTTGCGATTATCGGTCAGCCCAATGTGGGTAAATCCTCACTTCTCAATGCGTTGATTGGGAAAGAGCGGACCATTGTAAGTGATATCGCAGGTACAACACGCGATGCTGTTCATACAAAGTACAACCTCTTCGAAAAGGAGTTTATTCTCATTGATACTGCAGGATTGAGGAAGAAAGGGAAGGAGGGAGAAGACCTGGAATTTTATTCAATTATCCGTGCTGTGAGGGCAGTAGATGAAGCCGATGTGTGTTTGTTGGTGATAGACGCATTGAAAGGAATTACTGCTCAAGACCTGAATATTTTCTCGGTTGCGGCATCCAAAGGAAAAGGAATTGTTGTATTGGTAAACAAGTGGGATGCAATGGAAAAAGAAACCAATACAGCCAGGGATTATGAAAAGCAATTAAAGAACAAACTGGCTCCATTCAAAGATGTTCCAATCTTATTTATTTCAGCACTTGAAAAGACAAGAATATTCCAGGCAATAGAATTGGCATTAAAAGTCTATAACAATCGGCAGATCAAAATTTCAACTTCTAAACTCAATGATGTAATTCAGAAGTCTCTTGAGAATTACCATCCTCCGGTTGTAAGAGGCCATGCTATTAAGATCAAGTATGTAACACAACTACCAACAGTTGTTCCTTCATTTGCTTTCTTTTGCAATTATCCTGAGGCGGTAAAACAGCCTTACAAGAATTACCTGGAAAATCAACTGAGGGCGAATTTTGAACTGACAGGAGTGCCTGTCAGATTGTTTTTTAGGAAGAAATAGTTATTCGACAAGCACTTATCAGATTTTTCTTGCGGCCAGGAATGAACATTCAGATTGATAATCTTACTTTCAGGAACACAGAAAGTGTACGACAGTCAGAATACGTTAAATATTAAGAAATTTTTATCTCACACACCCAGCCACTCCTCCCTAAGATTTTACCAATCTCGACAACCAATTCTGTTTATACTGTTTTGTATAAACAGCCAATTGAGGTATCTTTGCGGCTTATTTATTAAACCTAATTTGAATGAGTGATGAACTGCAGTTGTTAGAGGAAAGAGTAAACCGTGAATATGAGTACGGATTTACCACTAACATAGAAACCGAAACGGTGGCAAAGGGATTGAATGAGGATGTGATACGCCTTATTTCTGCCAAGAAAAACGAACCGGAATGGTTGTTGGAATGGCGCCTTAAAGCTTTTCACCAATGGGAAAAGATGGCCATGCCTAAATGGGGAAATGTAAAGTATCCTGAAATTGATTTTCAGGATATCATCTATTATGCAGCCCCAAAATCTAAGAAAGCAAAACCCGGAAGCCTGGACGAAGTGGATCCTGAACTGCTCAAGACTTTTGAGAAATTAGGAATCAGTATCAGTGAACAAAAACGATTGTCCGGTATTGCCGTTGATGTGGTGATGGATAGTGTTTCTGTTGCAACTACTTTTCAGAGTCAACTGGCAGAAAAAGGAATTATTTTTTGTTCTATGAGTGAAGCGGTGCAGAAGCATCCTGAACTGGTGAAGAAATATTTGGGGACTGTTGTTCCGATGACGGACAACTTTTTTGCTGCTTTGAATTCTGCCGTTTTTACGGACGGTTCGTTTTGCTTTATACCAAAAGGAGTTCGTTGTCCTATGGAATTATCAACCTACTTCCGCATCAACCAGGAAAACTCAGGACAATTTGAAAGGACGCTCATCATAGCAGAAGACAATGCGTATGTGAGTTACCTCGAAGGTTGTACCGCGCCGCGCCGAGATGAAAACCAATTGCATGCTGCGATTGTGGAATTGATTGCAATGGACAATGCGGAAATTAAATACAGCACTGTACAAAACTGGTATCCGGGAGATGACGAAGGTAAAGGTGGTATCTACAATTTTGTAACCAAGCGTGGTATCTGCAAGGGCCATCATTCTAAAATATCATGGACACAGGTGGAGACAGGATCAGCCATTACGTGGAAATATCCAAGTGTGATATTGAAAGGCGATTACAGTGTTGGAGAATTTTACTCAGTAGCACTTACTACCAAATTTCAACAAGCTGATACCGGAACCAAGATGATGCACATTGGTAAAAATACCAAAAGCCGTATTGTATCAAAAGGTATCAGTGCAGGCAAAAGCCAGAATAGTTATCGCGGTCTCGTAAGAGCCGCGAAGAGTGCTGAAAATGCCCGTAATTATTCTCAATGCGATTCTCTACTGCTCGGCGATAAATGTGGAGCACACACGTTTCCTTATATCGAATCCAAGAACAATACGGCTGTGATAGAACATGAAGCTACAACTTCCAAGATCGGTGAAGATCAGTTGTTTTATTGCGAACAGCGTGGTTTGGATGCCGAAAAAGCCGTTGCGCTAATTGTAACCGGTTTTGCCAAAGAAGTAATGAATAATCTTCCAATGGAATTTGCAGTAGAAGCTCAGAAACTTCTTGCAGTAAGCCTTGAAGGAAGTGTAGGATAAACGAATCAATTAAAAATAAAAAAACACAAATCAATAAAATGTTATCAATAAAAAACATCCATGCTTCCATAGAGGAAAAGCAAATTTTGAAAGGATTAAGTTTAGATGTAAAACCGGGAGAGGTACATGCCATCATGGGACCAAACGGATCAGGTAAGTCAACATTGGCTTCTGTGCTTGCAGGACGTGAGCAATACGAAGTAACAGAAGGCCAGATTGAATTTAACGGAAAAGATTTACTGGAGTTTTCTACCGAAGAAAGAGCCAAGGAAGGATTGTTCCTCGCTTTTCAATACCCTGTGGAGATACCGGGTGTGAGTACAACAAATTTCATCAAAGCTGCACTAAACGAAAAGAGAAAGTACCAGGGATTGGAACCATTAGATGCTGCCAGCTTCCTGAAGTTACTGAAAGAAAAAGCTGCATTACTTGAATTAGACAAGTCGCTGTTGAGTCGTTCGCTTAACGAAGGATTTTCTGGAGGAGAGAAAAAGAGAAATGAAATATTTCAGATGGCAGTTTTAGATCCTAAACTAACGATACTTGATGAAACAGACAGCGGATTGGACATAGACGCGCTTCGTATCGTTGCTAAAGGAGTGAATACGCTCAGAAATGAAGATCATGCAATCATTGTGATCACACACTATCAAAGACTATTGAATTATTTACAACCGGATTTTGTGCATGTACTGGTGGATGGCCGTATTGTAAAATCTGGTGGCAAAGAATTAGCGCTCGAATTAGAAGCTAAAGGATATGACTTTATTAAAGAAGAATTGAAAGAGACAGTAACAGCTTAAAGAAAAAATCATAATGGATATACATACAGATTATTTGGACAAATCATTCGACTCATTGCAATCGCTGCAACAGGGCAATGCGTTGCATGGATGGAGAAAGGAAGGGTTTGAAGAATTCAAGAAAATAGGTTTGCCTTCATTGAAGAATGAAGAATGGAAATATACCGGTATCAGCAGCCTGTTTGCAAAAGACTTTACTGTTCCGCTGGCAGAAATTAAAATAGATGAATCTATCATTAATAAGTCAGCCATTCCCGGAGCAATAGATTTTAATCATCTCGTTTTTATTAATGGGAAATACAGTGCACAGTATTCTAAAGTTGATACTACTGACGCATTGGTTGTTTGCTCACTCGATGAAGCAGTTAGTGGTGCCTATGCTGAAGAAGTTCGGGAATACTTTGGAAAAAGCAGGTTGTTTATCAAAGACGGAATACATGCGCTCAATACGTCCTTCATGGATGGAAGCGTATTCATCAAGATTAAAAAAGGCAGCCGTGAGATAAAACCACTTTATTTTCATCACATCTTCGACACAACACAAAATCATTTGTTGGCAAGTCCACGTAGTCTTGTAGTTGTGGAAGAAGATGCGCAAATTCAGATCGTTGAAAGCTACCACACCGAAGGTGCAATGGATAGTTTCAGTAATGAAGTGATGGAGATAGTGGTGAAGGACAATGCTCATGTGGACGTATATAAAATTCAGAATGACGGGCCTAATGCGAACCATGCCGGAACGGCACATATTCGCCAGATAGGAAAATGTTTCGTTCAAACTGTAACCATTTCTTTGGATGGAGGCATGATCAGGAACAATACAGACATCATCATGGAAGTAGCAGGCAATGAAGCGCACATGTATGGGTTGTACTTTTTAAAAGGGCACACTCATGTGGACAATCATACATTAGTTGATAACACGAAACCTCACTGCTTCAGCAATGAACTGTTCAAAGGAATCATGGATGATTATTCCACAGGAGTATTCAGTGGTAAGATTTATGTAAGGCCTGATGCACAAAAAATCAATGCTTATCAAACCAACAATAACATTCTGTTGTCTGATACTGCCAGCATCAACACAAAACCGCAATTGGAAATTTTTGCTGATGACGTAAAGTGTTCACATGGTTGCACTGTAGGCAGATTGGATGAAGAAGCATTGTATTACCTGCGTGCAAGAGGAATTCATAAGGAATTGGCGAAAGCCATGTTGCTGAAAGCATTTGCCGAAGAAGTGGTAATGCAAATCAAAATTGATTCTGTGAAAGAATATGTAGAAGGATTGATCAATGCACGCCTTCAGATTGAAGATATTTAGAAGCCCGTAATTAAAAAATGATGGAACCTGTAACCGAAATATTTCCTTTGTATGACGTGATGGCACTGCGTGAAAAATTTCCGGTGTTGGCAAGGTTTGTTCACGATAAGCCCCTGGTTTACCTGGATAATGCAGCCACTACCCAAAAACCTGTTCAGGTTATTGATGCGTTGGAAAAGTATTACAGGAATTACAACGCCAACATTCATCGTGGAATTCATTGCCTTGCTGAAGAGGCTACTGCCGCGTATGAAGCTACCCGCACGGCGGTACAAAAGTTTTTAAACGCGGAACACAGAGAAGAGATCGTCTTTACTTCGGGCACCACCGCCTCCATCAACCTGGTAGCTGCTACCTGGGGCCGAAAGAATCTAAAGGCGGGAGACGAAGTCATCATCAGTACGATGGAGCATCACAGCAACATTGTACCGTGGCAAATGATTTGTGAAGAGAATGGAGCACGGCTCAGAGTAATTCCGGTTACTGATGGTGGTGAATTGGAAATGGATAGTTTCAAATCCATACTGAGTGAGCGAACTAAACTGGTATCCATTGTTCATGCGTCTAATGCATTGGGAACTATTAACCCTATTGAAGAAATTGTGGAACTCGCACATGCCAAAGGTGCTTTGGTGCTGGTGGATGGCGCTCAGTCGTCTGTTCACCTGGATATCGATGTTCAGAAAATAAATTGTGATTTCTTTGCCTTCTCTGCTCACAAAGTTTATGGACCTACGGGTGTAGGTGTGTTGTATGGTAAGAAGAAAATACTGGAAGAAATGCCTCCTTACCAGGGTGGGGGAGAGATGATCAAAGAAGTAACCTTTGAAAAGACCACTTACAATGAACTGCCTTATAAGTTTGAAGCCGGTACACCTAATATTGGTGATGTGATCGCTTTTAAGACTGCTCTTGATTTTGTGTCGGCAACGAATCAGGAACTGATCAGGAATCATGAGAATGACTTGTTGAAGTATGCCACAGCATTAGTGCTTGAAATAGAAGGCCTCAAAATTTTTGGAACTGCTGCTGATAAGACAGGAGTTCTTTCCTTTTTGATTGATGGTACTCATCCCCAGGATATTGGTGTGTTGCTTGATCAGCAGGGGATTGCTGTTCGCACAGGGCATCATTGTACGCAGCCACTCATGAATCGTTTTGGGATACCCGGTACCGTTAGGGCCTCATTTGCGATGTACAACACTCATGAGGAAATAGATTTGTTTGTGACGGCTTTGAAGAAAGCAAAAAAAATGTTGTTATAAGATGAAGGTGCAGAAGTCGATTGAAGAAGCAGAGCAGGAGATCATTGAAAATTTTTCCCTGTTCGATTCGTGGGAGGAAAAGTATGAGTATATCATTGATATTGGTAAGAAACTGCCTGTACTGGAGGATGTACACAAGAAGGAAAAGAATATTATCAAAGGATGCCAAAGCACTGTATGGCTTGTTGCAGACAATTCAGACGGCAGAATTTTTTACAAAGCAGATAGTGATGCGGTAATTGTGAAAGGGCTTATCAGTATGTTGATACAGGTATTGTCAGGTCAGAAAGCAGAAGATATCATAAAGGCGAGAGTGGATTTTATCAATGAAATTGGAATGATGCAGCACCTGGCACAAACAAGAAGCAACGGATTGCTGAGCATGATTAAACAAATGAAGAATTATGCAGTAGCATTCAGTACTGTCAATAAATAAAATTTTGAGATTATGGAGCAGGAAGAATTGAGAAATAAAGTCATTGAGGTAATACAGACCATCTACGATCCTGAGATACCTGTTAATATCTGGGAATTGGGATTGATATATGGTGTCGAAATTCTGCCGGTAAATAATGTGCAGATCATGATGACGCTGACCGCTCCGAGTTGTCCCTCGGCACAGGAAATACCATTGGAAGTAGATCAGAAAGTTCGTGCTATTGAGGGAGTGAATGAGGTGGATGTATCTGTGGTTTGGGATCCGCCATGGGACAGGAGTATGATGAGTGAAACCGCAATGCTCGAATTGGGATTTTTGTAATTTTTTTTCAAGCTATGAAAATTTCATCACAGGAAGAATATGGTCTTCGTATCTTATTAAGAATCGCCCGGAGTCAGGAGGGAGATAATATGAGCATTCCTGTATTGAGCCATTTAGAAGGATTGAGCCAGGCTTATGTAGGTAAACTAACAGGGCTTCTTCGCAAGGCAGGATTTATCAATAGCAATCCGGGTAATGTTGGCGGCTATATCCTCGCCAGACCAGCATCGGAGATTCCGATAAGTGAAGTATTAAAGGTGCTGGGAGGGTCAGTATTTGACAAAGATTTTTGTGGTGAATTTTCGGGAACTACTAAGTTTTGCACCAATTCACTGGATTGTTCTGTAAGATCGCTTTGGAGGATGATTCAATTTTCGATTGACAAAGTATTAGATAAAATTACGCTGGAAGACCTGACACAATCGGAAGAAAATTCTACCAGGACCATTATGTCTTATCTCTCCTGAGAATATCAGCATTACAAGTAAGATTTCACTACGGCAAAACTGATGAGGATGAGCAATATGATGATGATTATAAAAATATAGACCCAGGGTAATTCTTTTATTGTCCTTCGTGCTTTAATTGCCTTTCTTTTTTGTAATTGTTTTTTCAACCTTGATTCCAAATCCATCTCGATTTGAGGCAACTTGTTTTTCGGGACTACTTCCTGGAGTCCTTCCACAGCATCATTCATCAGGTCTGATTCCAGAAGCATAGATTCGACCCTGTGCATTTCATCTGCCGGAAGTTCGCCGTTCAGATATTTCAGGAGTGTATCCTTATCTATCGGCTCACCATCATTGGAGAATATATCTTTTACAATATCAGTCATTACCGTTTTTATTGTTCGTTTTTGTTGGTCATCATTATCTCAAGGTTTCTTTTTCCATTTTGCAGATAACTTTTTACCTGGGTGAGGCTGTATCCTGTCAAAGTCGTTATTTCAGCATAGCTTTTTTTCTGGAGGTAAAAGTAATTAATGCAGGCTTGTTGTTCAGGTTTCAATTTTGAAATGTTTTCCTGGAGCAGGTCCAGCATTTTTTCTCTTTCAGAGAGATGCTGCTTTTGTTCATTGGCATCATCTCTCAGGTTGAGATTCTCATTCCATTCTACTTTGAAATTTTTTTGTCCTCTGATCCACATGAGACAGGCATTTTTTGCAACCATATAGATCCAGCTTCGGAAATGCTGAACATTATATTTGTGGATTTCATTGATGACTTTGAAAAATATTTGCTGCACACAATCTCTGGCATCATCTTCATTCTTCAGGTATTTCATACAAACACCAAATAGTATCAGGGAATAGCGTGGCAGCAGTATTCCCAGCCATTTGTTGTCCCTGTCGTGGAGAAATCTTTGCAACAAGTCTTCGTCACTCAATTGGTCGTTCTTATCCCTGTTCAATATTGCTTCTTTTATCTGTTGTAAGTATTATTTTCATTGCCTGTATTGTAAAGATGGAAAATTAAATGAAATTCCATACTACATTTGCCGCAAAGCAATCTAAAACTAATGGAATTCAGAGTGTGCAGTGTGCCTGTGGCTTCTTTGCGTCGCGATCCATCTCACAGGAGCGAAATGATATCACAACTTTTGTTTGGAGAAAAAGCAGACTTGTTGGAATCTGATGGAGATGGCTGGCAATTGATTCGGAGTAAATATGATCATTATGAGGGTTGGATACAAAAGGATCAATTGTTGACTATTGATGAACACAAGTATAATAAGCCTGATAAATTATTAACTGCGGATTGGGTCAATGAAATAGACTTTAACGGTTATAATATGTACATCCCGATGGGGTGTTCATTAAGCGCATTTGGAAACGGGCTGACTCCATGGAATAAGAATACTGTGAAGTTTAAAGGCAATACATGGAATTCATCAGAAGCTGAAGTTTCAGAAAAAATATTGAAGCAAATGGCTTATAAGTTCATCAACACTCCATACTTGTGGGGAGGTAAGTCAGTATTCGGAATTGACTGCAGCGGTTATACGCAGACTTTTTTCAAATTTTTTAATATCACCATTCCACGCGATGCCTATCAGCAGGCAGAGCAGGGAGATATGGTAGATTTCCTGCAAGAAGCTAATTGCGGCGATCTCGCATTTTTTGACAATGAAGAAGGCAGAATCGTTCACGTTGGCATCTTATTAAATTCAAATGAAATTATTCATGCCTCATCAAAGGTGCGCATTGATAAAATTGATAACCAGGGCATCATTAACAGGGACACGAAAGAACGGACACACCGGTTAAGAATTATCAGGAGGTTTTTTAAATAAAAAAAGACTGCTTCTTATTCAGAAGCAGCCTATCATCCAAAATCAAAAACTGATAATCCAAAAAAATATGTGGGTTATTCAGAGAGCAAAGGCCGGGTGATTCTGTTTTCGCCGGCTATGATCCGAAGGTAATATATGCCAGTGTGAGGGATTATTATTCTGTCAGAAATCAAGTTGCTTCCTTGAATGAGTGATTGTTGTTTAGAATAAACCTGGCGCCCGAGAGCATCGGTGACCATGATCTGTGCAGCGGTCGGTGAATTACTAAGAATGTTTACTTTCAAATTTCCATTGGTTGAATTCAGAACGGAAGATTTGACCGTCAGCGAAGTTGGATTTTGAATCTGGGCTGATACTGTCTTACTCATTGAATAACTACCATCGAGGTCCACCATCTTGAGACGGTATAGATTGGTACCTTTTCCCGGAAACTCATCTCTGAAATAATACTGTTTCAGAATATTTGAATTTCCAGAAGCATAGACCTGCCCTATTTTTTTGAAGTCGACTCCATCAACGCTTCGTTGAATTTCAAAATAGTTACTATTACTTTCGCTGGCTGTATTCCATGCAAGTATTACATCATTTTTGTCTTCCTGTGCTGTCAGGCTTTCAATGGTTACCGGTAGTGCCCCTTTCATAGAAGGATTGCGGGCTATCCATTCATAGATATTCAGGCTGTTGCCTTCTACGTTGAATTTGGTAGGAGTAGTTCCTCCTCCACCGTAAAAATAGGACCAGCAACAGTGCCCACCACTTCCAAAGTCCGTTTGAACATAATCTGCGCTACCTGATCTTGAAAGGTTCATGGCCCACACCGCGCTGTCTCCTTTTCTATAATCATTTATTTGTTCAAAATTGAGCATAACGCCATCCTGACTGGCGAATGTTGAGAAGGTATTTTTGAAATTATTTGTTCCGTCAGTGATGCTCACACCTTGCACACTAACAACTGTTGTAAGTTCTTTAGCATACTCCGGAGAAGTGGTTGAATACGTCATCGACGCCCAGCCACCCATACTAAGACCAGTCATGTGCAGGTCTCCGATCCTATACCATTTTCTCAGAGAATCAAGTCGGGTCTTGATAGAATATGCTCCGGGCCATGCTGATGGTGGTTGTAAACTGATCACAATAAATTTTACACTGTCACTTCCAACTTTGACATTTCCGTTCCATCCTTGCCCAATATATGCACCAGGGCCATTCGAAATGAGTCGATTTGCATCTGTACCCACTTCTCCAAGTCCAGGGATAAACAGGATAGTTGGATAGTTCTTGGTTGTTTGATTGTAGTCCCACGGCACGTGCACATAAGCATTCCATCCGTTTACATTAATCAGCTTTTGTTGGGAATTGCCAGTTAGTGTGGCAAACATCAGAATCGTAAAGAATATACCATAGGCATAATTCTTCAGGTAAGCTTGGTTTTTCATTTTTTATTCTTTTAGATTTCAAAAATATTTCTCTAAAAAGAAGTTAGCATTAAGCCTCAAAAAAGCTCATTTCTGACCTTTTTTTTGGCTTGGATATTGGAATAAAAACGAAGATAAGAGTTACTTATTTTAAATTTTCTTAAAAACGAGTATTACTGCTTGCCGGCATCATTTTCATCGTATTCTTCCTATTGGAAATCACCTGAACGTCAGTGTGACTAATGTGAATACTACGGAATATGTTAGGAAATAATAACAGAATCTTAATGAAAAAATAATGCTACAGTGTAAGCACATCCGGCTGCAACGGCACCAATCAACATTACTTTCAATGCACCTGAAAATACAGGAACACCTGTCATCTTGCTTTTAAAATATCCAAAGAAAAATAAACTGATCAGCGTGGCAATGACAGAGTAAATGATGGCTTCCCTGGAATTAGGAATAAAAAAATATGGTAATAATGGAATGATTCCTCCTATTGCATAAGACAATCCTATATTGAGTGCACTCTTACGGGCACGTTTGGGATCAGGATGCTCCAGGCCTAACTCGAATCTCATCATGAAGTCAACCCATTGCCTTTTGTCCTTTGAGATTTCATCAGTAGCCATCTGTTGCATTTCCGGGCTCAGGCCTATATTTTCAAAAAATTGCCGCACTTCTTCTTTCTCCATGTCAGGCACTCTTTCCACTTCATCTTCTTCCCGTTTTAATTCACTAAAATAATGATCTTGTTCTGTTTTTCCTGCCAGGTATCCACCAAGGCCCATGGCGATACTACCGGCTACAATCTCTGCTATACCTGCTATTACTACTATTTTGCTATCTGAAATAGCGCCTGTCAACCCGGCAGCTAATGCGAAAGGTACGGTGAGGCCATCGCTCATTCCGATTACAACATCCCTCAGAAAATCAGAACTCTGTAAATGTTCCTCTTCGTGCGTGTGTTCCATGAAAAATTTCTTTCAAAGATAAATCTAATGAACAGAGCCTGAATATTCCTTATTAGTCAGAAAAGCAACTGCAGGCCATTCGAAAAAGTATTTTCATGCTCCAGCAGCCAGCGTTTTTTTTCAATGCCACTTGCATATCCTGTCAGGGATCCATCTGTTCCGATCACACGATGACATGGAATGATAATTGCAAAGGGATTTTTCCCGTTAGCGCCTGCTGCTGCCCTTATACATTTAGGATCGCCCAATTGTCTCGCAAGTTGGGCATAACTAATCGTCTTTCCAAAAGGTATTCGCTGCAGTTCTGTCCAAACACGCTTTTGAAATGGACTACCATTCACAAGTAAAGGAAGATCAAACTGAAACCTCTTTCCTGAAAAATATTTATCAAGCTGGTCTTTAACTTTTCCTGCAAGGATGGGTAGAGTTTCCATTGTATCCTTTTCGTCATGATTGTGTTCGTTATCGTATTTTACATGTATGATATGCTCATTCGTCATACCAATTTGCAATTTGCCTAACGGGCTGTCAATATATAGGAATCCTATGGTAGAATACATTTCAGTCATCTAACATAGATGATAAGGATAGGAGGTCGTTTTTTCTTTGAACAGCATTTGGAGTGTTGTAGCATTTTGCCAATTCTTCAAGCAGGTTTTGAAGTACTTTTTTGTTGTCCATCGGCCTGTAGTATGATGGAACTGAAGGTACGGATATGCTCTTGAAATAATTGTTTACGTCCTTTTGTGAATACACCTGGCCGTTCAGCGGGTCAATAAAAAATTTTATTTTTTCAGTTGACAATGCCTGGATATCGTGAAAGTGGTATTCTGCATCAAAATATGCGAGGATGAATTGTTTAGGTATTTGAACAGCATATACCGGAACATCCAGCATTTCACACAGTACGAGATACAAAATACCATTTGAGAATGCGTTGCCTCGTTTATTTTCTATGAGTTTGGAAACCAGGAAATCTTCTGGTATTTCATAACTGATCTCGTTACCCTGTATTTTGTAATAGCTGAATAATATTCCTGAAATAACACTTGCCTGTTCTAATGGTGTAAGGTAGCTATTCAATTCCAACCAGATATTTCGGCGAATCTTTTCTACCTCGTGAAGCGTTTGGGTTGGTGGTTGATCCGGATAAAGAAATTTAGAAACCAGCAATACTCCCTGAAGTAATTCACAATTTCCATTTTTCCAATGCAGGAACTCCTCTGTCAAATCCCGGAAATGCAATTTTTGGATGATGAGTTCGATCCGAGCCTGTAATACTGAGTCTGGTGAATTTTCCCAAAGGTTTTCCAGGTTAGGTATGATAGCTCTGCCAAAGGAAATGAGTTTGTTCGTAACTGAATGAAAGACCTCTTCATCAGGGTCATCGATGAGGTGAAAAAGTGCAGTTATTTCCTTGTTCTCAACCATGCAAAACGTTTCAGTTAGCGATTTTGAGGTAAAGATAGAAAAAGAATTTTTCCATCAAAAGGCTTGCGTAAATATATTTTGCCAGACTTTTAGCCGATATATTGACAACCAGAGGCATACCAGGGCATGGACGCTCAATTGTTTTAACGGAATTTAATAATCACAATTCATCATCTTGTGCAATCTCGTGTATTTCACTTCCGACGGCAATCGGATGCCGATTGCTTATGGAGCCCGTTGGGAGAAGGACACCGATAGTGCCCCCTCCAGGCTGGTGCCCTTCACCTGCCTCCGGTGCGCGATTGCCATCAGATTTGAAATGCCCAGTGTAATCTTGCGACTACTTTGAAGTTATTCAATGCTTACATTCGCATAAACCATTTCTTTATGAAACTGATCTTGCTTATACCTGTAATTTTCTTCGGCATATTGGCTGTTGCCCAGAAGAAGAAAAAAATTTTCAATGGCAAAGACCTTTCGGGATGGACAATTCATGGAACAGAAAAATGGTGGGTTGCAGATGGCTTACTGATTTGTGAAAGCGGCCCGGATAAGGAGTATGGATACTTATCTACAAATAAAGATTATAAGAATTTCGTACTCACCCTTGAGTTCTTTCAGGAAGCAGACGGAAACAGTGGTGTGTTTTTTCGCTCGAAGATTCCGGAGGGAGTGAAGATAAGCGGATGGCAGGCTGAGGTAGCACCGCCAGGACAGCACACCGGCGGTATTTATGAATCCTATGGACGGGGATGGCTTGTAAAACCGGCAGATGAAGACGAGGTGTATTTAAAAATGGGTGAATGGAATTCTTATAAAATAAAAGTAGATGGTGACGAAGTAACCACCTGGCTGAATGGTCACAAAATGTGTAATATTAGAGACGAAAAGATTGGGAAGGGTAATGGATTTATTGCCCTGCAAATTCATTCAGGTGGTGGTATAAGAGTTAAATGGAAGAATATAGAAATCGTGGAATTGAAGTGAAAGCTATTTCTATATCAATGTCGTTTAGTTAAGCACTATCATCGACACGTCATTGCGAAAGGAACGAAAAGGAATGAAGCCTCTCTCACAGTGCACTAAACAGCCAGGCATACTCGGTGTGGATTCAAGGTGGCTTCGTCGTGCCTCCTCACCATGACCTACTCCTTAACCAAACGACATTGATTTCTATATTCAGATATCCGTGAGTTATGATTTCCTGTCCAGAGGTTTTTTATATGGGGTATTGCAGGCTGCTGCTCCACAACAACCAATGTTAGCAAGGGAAGTAGCCAGGAAGAATCCGGCTCCGAGCCACAAAAGGGAATTATTTAGCTGTATAGCCTGCACGGCAAAAAACAACCCAAATGCAAGGCGCAGCCAGCGCATGAAATGCCAGCCGGTAAACAAAGTTTGTTTTATGGTTTTTATCATTTCTATTTTTTGGAATGGTAGTAGTGAAACATGAGTACTGCATTTTACTCACATCATTAAAAGTACTTCAGATTAACAGTATCAGAGTTTCCTTTGCAGGCCACTCCACCCGCCACCATTGAATACGGCATTGTATCCATGTGATTCCAGGATTCTTTTCGCAGTGCCGCTTCTCATTCCTGAGGCGCAACAGCAGATGATGCATCTATTCTTGTCTTTGAGTTTAGACAGGTTTGTGGCTAATTGATCAACGGGGATGTTGATGGAGTTCTTGATATGCCCTGATGCGTATTCTCCATGACTTCTTACATCAAGAATTATAGCTCCTTGCTTAATTAATTCACTATAGTCTGTTTGAGTTCCGAGTCCTAACATTTTCTTTATTGTTTGTAACATTTATTGTTTGATTTGTTTGGTTTCCTTTTTAAATATGTTGAAAAACAATCCGCCCATGAGGGCGCCATATAATGTACTGTTTACAGGACGCGAAGTTATGGCGCAGGTACCTGAATTACAGCCAACAAAATGGTAATAGAGATAACCACCCACAGCACCGGCGATTATTCCAAATACGGTCAGTTTGTGCTTAACAACGAACTTTAATAATTGTTTCATTTTGCCAGAATTAATTTTCTGCAACGACTGCTTCCGGCTTGTTATTAAAAATCTGTTCGCCATTATAGTTTACTTCCCAGGTCACGGGCAGTGCTTTCTTCAGCATGCTGCTTACACCGCAATATTTCTCCTGCGAATCAGTAACCGCGTTCAATGCAGCTTCCCTGTTTTCCTCCGTTCCTTTGAAGTCATAGATCACATGTATAGCAGTATATTCAATCGGAACACGCTTACTGATTTCACCGATTACTTTCATGTCAAAATCTTGCGGATTCTTATCTGCTCTTCTCAGTATTGACGCGATATCCATTCCGGTACATCCTGCCAGGGCTGTGAGCACAAAAGGTTTTGGAATGGAGCCGTTATTCTCGCCACCTACCTTTTCGGGTCCATCCATTATAATAGTGTGACCATTTACCAATGCGTTAAACTGCATTTTTCCCATCCATTGAACATCAATTTCGTGTGCCATAGTTTATTTTCTTTTTAATAATTATTGATTTGATTTTTTCTTGGTTGAAATGCCCAGGATATGATAAATTGGGCAGAAGTTGATAAATACCGTAACAAGCAGTACTGCTGCCACAATACCAAGTACGATAGCTGTGGTGCCTGATATAATCCCCATATAATATAAAACTGCGACTGCTATTGCAATGAGAATTCGCACTGCCTTATCTGCTGTATGTAGGTTTGCTTTCATTTTGTTCTATTGAATGTTATGAATCACTTTTTTTAATTTTTCTCTTACTTCATTTGCAACAGTACTCAATTGATTGTTTTGAACTGCCTGCATGGAAGCTACCGGATCCACTGCTGAGATTTCAATACCACCGGTTAGGTTTTCTCTTACGATTACATTGCAGGGCAGCATAGTACCTATTGCTTCTTCAGCCTGAAGCGCTTTATATGCATATTGCGGATTGCAGGCGCCAAGGATAGTGTATTTCTTAAAATCAACATCCAACTTCTTCTTAAACGTTTCTTTCAGGTCAATTGTAGTGAGTATTCCGAAACCTTCTTTTTTTAATTCCTCAGTTACAGAAGCTATTGCTTTATCAAAATCTGTATTTATTGTTTTCGTGAAATGATAACTCATGATTAATAATTTTTTAAATATCCCTGATATGATAGTGCAAATTTGTTTCAATAATTTTTTGTAGTCGGGTACATTTGTTACATAAGAAGAGATTTAACTCCTTATTACTAACTTGGCTGCATCTTTATTAGAAAAATGCCCGGAAGAGATGGTGTTATTGCCGGATACTTTTAGCGACCCACCAAAGTGCAAGTGTAATAACTGTGCGGAATGACATGGCTGCTACAGTCTTAGTTTCGTAAATATTCCCTTTTAAAATCCAGATAACCAGGCCAGAAAAGGTTACCAAAAGGATTACAACCGCTAAACCTAATACACGAACAGTCCATTTTTTGAATTTGAAAAATCCAAAAGAAGAAATGATGTAGAGGAAACCACAAATGAAATTGGCCCAAACCACAAACAGCACATAGTTGCCTTGCCGCTCACGCATTCCGAATAGATCAAAAATTACAGAGCCTCCGGCAAATACAGTTGCCAATCCTAAAATGAGTGAGACGAAAGCAGCTAACTTTATTACTCCGGGTTTCATATTGCATGTTTTTTGCGTGGTCAGGACCATAAATGAACTTCTTCCATTCATAATATTTCAATTGTATTCCTTCCCAACTTAACGATTCCTTTTTGCTCCATCGTACGCAATAAGCGGCTTACAGCTTCTCTGTGGGTGTTCAATTCTGAAGCGATTTGCTGATGGGTGATGGATAATGAATTAGTATTGAGTGCTTCTTTCTTTTTTTCTAAGTAGTTCAATATCTTCTTGTCCAGGCTGTTGAAAGCTATCAGGTCTATCACTTCAATCAGTTCTGCAAAGCGCTGGCTGTAAGTTTGGTTGATAAATTCTCTCCATTCCGGGTATTTGAACAATTGTTCTACCAATGCTGTTGGAACAAGCAATACTTCCGTTTCATCTTCTGCTATGGCTTTTACCATACTTCTTTGATTCGTTTCGCAACTATTAATTGCCATGGCACATGTTTGTGAAGAATACAAATGATATAGAAATACTTCCCTGCCTTCATCATCTTCACGCACAATCCTCAATGCTCCACTTAGAAGTATTGGAAGGAACAGGAGGGTATCTCCGGGTAATATCAGTACTTCATCTTTTTTCAACTTTTTGATACGGGACTTGGAGTGGATTTCTTTTACCAGTTCTGTGTCTTTAAATATTGTTGCAAGAGTGTTCATTGGGGTAAAATTGCGATGCTTTGCCTGAATCAAAAAATTCAAATTTCTACACTGATGACAAAGGTATTTTGGGGCTCCGGCGATTGAGATGATTATTGAATGAATATGAATTTATTATGGATGTGCATAGAATTTTTTGGTAGATTCACAATAAAGGATAATTTTATCTTTTAATTTTACGAAATCGGGAACTTTTTAGAATGAATTAGAATAAGTGGCTTCGACATTGGAATGAGTCAGGGAATTGCAGCGGGATTTCTTAACTGGTAAAACAGACAGTATGAAAATAGCTCTTCGCCTTTTGATCGCAACAATGGTCATTCTCATTTATCCGGGCACATATTCATTTGCCCAAAAAACAGGAGAGGCAATCTTCAAAGAAACCTGCGTTGCCTGCCACACAATAGGCCGGGGTAAGTTAGTGGGGCCGGATCTTGCAAATGTGCAAGACCAGCGACCGGAAGACTGGCTCATTAAATTTATCAAGTCTTCTCAAACTGTAATCAAGTCGGGTGATAAATATGCTGATTCGCTCTTCAAGGCATTCAATCAAATGCCAATGCCCGATCATGCAAATCTTTCGGATGCTGAAATAAAGGGCGTTCTTGCTTATATCAAAACTCAAAGCGGAGCAGCCGGCACGGCTACTGCAAGTGCACCTTTGCCACCGGGAAACAGCAATAGAGGCAGGGAATTGTTTGTTGGTAAAATACGCTTCACCAATAATGGTGCTGCCTGTAATTCTTGTCATAATGTAGAAATAAAAGGATATCTCAGCGGAGGTGCATTGGGCAAAGATCTCACACATGCAGTCACGAGGCTATCTGCTTCAGGCGTAGAAGCGATCGTTTCCGGATTACCATTTCCACAAATGAAAGAGACTTACACATCACATCCCGTTACACCTCAGGAAATAGCGGACATCACTGCGTTTTTGACTACTGCAGATAAGCAGGCACCTGTAAATGCAACAAGTAACGTAGGTGCATATCTGTTATTTGGCGGCGCAGCAGGGATTATGATTCTGGCCATTCTGTATTCTGTTTTTTGGATAAAAAGAAAAAGAGGGCCGGTGTTTTTTAGGGTTTTCAACAGGCAACTAAGGTCAGTGTAGAGTTTAGAAAAATTCAGAAGGGTTTAGAAAGT
>JBDHYH010000072.1:0-20737 GCA_039811325.1 Chitinophagaceae bacterium
TTATTTAAGACCAAAAATACAACAAAAAAACCAATAAATAAATATTGGTCTTAGATATTTTTCATTTTCGTATAATAGTTCTGAATCCACCCATTCACGAAAGTGTTTGTTTCATTAGGTATTAGAATCGATTTGGTTATTTAGTAATCCGAAAGTCTGTAGGCTCCAGTTTTTCAATTCGAATATTTCTCATAAGCATCAGATACTTTTTTCTTCTCCGTGCCAGCAAATGGTAAATTGGGAAAATCTTGTGTTCATCAATAAGATGCAGTAATCTTCCTTTAAGATTGACTTTTTCAAAGCTTGAATTAATAGTTGTGGCAGCATAACTATTATCCAAAATAAATGGATAAACAATCCTGATTCCATTCAGGAAGTTTCGTTGATAAAACTTTTCCCAATCATCCGGGACATTAGAAATTGGGAATAGACCGGTAGATAATTTCTTCGCGGTTTCAATGCCGAGGATATATCCTGCGGTGGACCCTAATCCTTTTAATTTGTTGACCTGGTACAATTTGTACCTCTGCTTCTCATTAATATTCTCTGAAATAGAAACATGAATGGGGGACTTGGATTGATAGAAGAGCATGATGACTTCATCAGGTTTCAATTTATCTTCAAGAGTTGGCAATATAATACTCAAATCATCATTAATTATCATGTCGTCTTCCAGAATTAATGCCTTTTGAACTCCATCAGCTACAATTTTCTGGTAAAGAAAATAATGTGATAATGTACAACCAGCCATACCCCAGGAATAGTAGTCTGGCTTGTTGCGGAAATATTCCATGTCATAATATTTTTCGATTTCTGTCATGGTTAAATCTCTCCCATTCACTGCATCAAAAATTTCATAATCAAGATTCAGCCTTTTTAATTGGCTTTCCATTATTTTCCTTCTACCTGCTGAATCTTTGAGATTGACAACGTAGATTTTCATTTTATTTACAAAGTTTATTAATTGACAAGGTCAGCTTTACAATGAAGCGCATATTTTTATAGACGACTAAAAATTATCAGTGGTATATATCATTGATCCGCTAATTTATTCCGTTTCATTCCGCTTAACTATCCTTCTTTATTAAAATGCCTACATACTTATTCTGGTGTTCAATAATAACGGGCTTCATTGAAACACGCTGACAGAATTCCTGAAAGGCTATATTATCATTGATATCGTCTATCATCATGATGCCGTTTGGTCTTAGTGCGTCCCACAGAAGTGGTGTAGCCCATTCCCTTCCGGTGTAGCTCTTGTCGCTATCATAATGACAAAAATCAAGCCTGCCACCAAATTTCTTCAGTGCAATTGGTATGCCCTTGATATCCGGCAATCTTTGCAAGGTCCATTTACCTTTCAGGGTATCCGGCACCACAATGCCAACAAAATCTTCGTTGTTCTCATTCACATAAGGCATATCATTGCTTATCAGATTTGAACCTTCTATTTCATCAAGCGCAAGCAGAATCGCCAAAGACGACCAGCCATAGGCAACGCCGGTTTCCAGACAGTTTTTTGGTTTGTAATATTTTACCAGGTGGTAGATCAATGACAATGCACCCTCGCCGCCCATCTTTACAGGAGATTTTTCTGCTTGTGCGTTAGCTTGATTCATAATATCAGGAAACAGTTGCTGAAGCGGGAGGAGGTTACCACTTCCGGTAAGCGCTTTGAGTGCCTCTTCCTGGCTGATAGCATTTTGACGGCACCAGTCAGTTGCCTCATCCCTGGTATGTTCTTTTACCCAATTACCTTTTCGTTTTAATATCTGAAATACCTGGGGGTAATACTTAGGTCTGGCAAGAAACCAGACAATTGTTTTGAATTTTGGCATTTGTTTTAAGAAATATTGCTTTGAATTGCCTGTGAATAAAGGGATTTAAGTTGTTTAATATAATTGTCGTAGTTGTAAAGGGACTCAACTTTATGGTAGTTCTTTTTAGTCAGTTCATTTAATTCACTCGAGTGATGAATAGCATATGTAAGCTTTGTTACAAAGTCACTTTCTTTATCCAAATCATAATATAAGGCGCCTTCATCACACTGCTCCCTGAATGAGGGTATATCGGATAACAAAAGCGGAACTCCGCTCGCCATTGCTTCAAGGACTGAAAGGCTCAGGCCTTCATATAAAGAGGAAGATACATACAGATCATATTGCGGAAGTATTTCTTCAATGTTTTTATGAATTCCCATGAGTTTTATTTGGTCTTTCCTGTCACCGATCAGGTTCTCAAGTTGTGATTTCATCGGGCCTTCACCAAAAATATGCAATTCAACCCCAGGCGTTTCGACTTTTAAAAATGCTTTGATCAGGAATTCAAAATTCTTTTGATACGAAAGGGATCCTACACTGATTATCTTCTTTATTTCACCATACCTTTCCTGTTGCTGCCTTCTTACAAACTTTCCTGTATTCACAAAGTTGTACAAAATAGAATGAGATTGAACCTTAACATGAAGGAACTCGAGGTAATCGGTTCTGACAGAGCGTGCAACAAAAATAATATGACATGGCCTGAATGCAAGGCTTCTTTTCTCAAGAAACTTTACGAGCTTTTTCTTAAATTCAAGGTTATACTTTACTGAGTTTTGAATGGAAGTAAACACAGGGATATTCCGGGGTGTGGCATATCGTGCAACGATGTTTGAGAGTGTGAGTTGTGAATGCAAAATCGAAGGCTTCAACTTCTTCACCAGGCGCCTGAGCCTATAAATAGCCAATGGAAGTTTGATAATTCCCGATGCATTAAGGCAAATTATTTCTTTGGCTTTGAGTTCGTCTCCAAATTCATTACCACCAGAAAGAATGACCACATAATTATCAAACTCATGCAATGAAGGCAAAATTTGCACAAGGATACTTTCAGCACCTCCCCTCCCAAGGTTATTGATCAGATGAATAATTTTAGGTTTCATTGGTCACACCTGCTTTTGAAAAGGAGAAAAAATAGTCTTTATCAGTGTATGGGTCTTAAAGTAATAAGGATTCAGGTTACCAGCCATTTTTATTCTGAAATTACATTGTGTACCCATGGAGATCAATTTTTGTACTACGGAACTTGCAGCATGGTACTTCATCACATAACAGAATGCATCGTCGGAAATCCTTTGCCTCTCTTCTTTGTTACGAAGCAGCTGAAATACCTCTTTGAGTGATTTCCCTCTTGGAATTGAAACCGTTTCTATATTTTTTCCCAATGAAAAATTCTTGCTTTCGGAAAACCACCGGTATGTATAATCTCCGGGTAAAGGTTTGCCCGAAAAATCCATCAATATGGTTGGGATTCCGATAGAGGCTGCATGGAGTGCAGTAGTCCCCATTCCGAAATGCAGATCTGCATGTTCAATGAGGAATGGTCTGATTTCAGAAGGTAAAAGATTTTCAGATACATTAAAAGTTAACCGTGTATTCTGATAGGATTCCGTATGAATATAATTCCTGAATGTTGCAATATCATCAACGGCTATATGAAATTCAACAGCCTCATTAGCTGATGCACAATCATCAATTATTTTTCTTAAAGGATACATCTTCCAATCAACAGCCCTACCTATATAGGTGACTTTTATTACATCTTTATCCAGGTTCTTTCCAGAGTCCAGAAATATATTCGAACGTTCATCTGCTATTGGGACAGGTAAATATTCCGGGGCCGATATCTTAATTCCAAATTCTCTTTCCAAATTCAATGGCCCCGTATCGTCCATAAAGATCAAGCCCCTGGTATCTATGAGTTTCCTGATTAATTTCTTACCAAGAAATGGCAGTTTTATTCCAAATCTGTAATCACTTATCCGGCAGATATAATCATTAATGTCATAATAGATTACTTTAGGATTGACATCAAAGAGAACCTTCAGCGATTCATAGAAACGTGGTATTACCAAAACATCGGAACTTCTTAAAAAATTTCCTGCATTTTTCCTGCTAAGCTCAGCCCTTTCAAAAATCATTATTTCTATTCCTGATTTTTTTAATTCCTGTGCTATCAAACCATTCTTGTAATTTATCAAGATCACCTCGTGACCTATATGATGCAATTCCTTTATGAGGGTCATGATCAGCGTCGTATAGCCACCCTTCAAATCATAATACTCTGAATAGAAACAAAATCGCATAATTTTAAATTTCGCTACTTCCTAAATACTTGTCGGCAACTATTTTTTTTAAACTTGTTCAACCTAACCTTCCTTTCCAAAATAAATTGTCGTACCGTTACGTCCGAAACCTCTTCGCACAAAAATATGATAATACTACAAAGGCCTTGGTATTTCATACCTGCACTCATCGTGCTCTTTTTTGGCGGGAAAGAATTTTTTTTGCTATTAAGTGCAATTTGAAAAAATAAGGATAAAAATTCTTTGCCGACTTTAGTTTGAAACTGCATTGCTCTCCAAATAAAATCAATTTCGTTACAACAGCACTTAAAGAATGATAATTGGTAACATATTGAAATGAATTTGAAGATAATTGTTCTCTTGCTGATTTGTTTCGTGCTAAAGTAAGCACTGCCTTAAGATCTAAACCTTTTGGAATCGGGACCTTTTCTATATTTTTTCCTAACGAAAAGTGTTTGGTTTCATGAAGCCACCTGTAGCTGTAATCTTCCGGGAAGATCCTGGTAGAGAAGTCCATCAAAATTGTTGGAATTCCAATTGCGGCGCCATGTAAAGCAGCAGTACCCATCCCAAAATTTAAGTCAGCATGCCTGATAAGGAATGGCCTGATCTCTGAGGGGCGAAGGTTTTCATAGATCTTAAAAGTCAATCGTGAGTTCTGGTATTCATCAATGTTGATAAATTGACGGAATGAAGGTATGCTGTCCACAACTATATAAAAGGTGACGGATTCATTGGTCTTTGCTGCATCCTCTATGACTTTTTTTAAGGGGTACATTTTCCAATTTACAGCCCTGCCTATGTATGTAAGGTTTACATTCTGCTCCAGGTCCCTGATTTCTTCCAAATAGATGTTCTTCTTTTCATCAGGAACAGGAATTGGCAGGAACTTTGGGTCATCGATTATTATTCCATATTCTCTTTTCAGGCTTTCAGGCCCCGTATCATCCATAAAAATCAAACTGTCTGAGGCTAAGAGTTTTCTCAAAAACCGTTTACCAAGAAACGGGAGTTTAATGCCCCTGTAGTCGCTGATACGGCATATAAAATCGGCAATATCATAATAAATAATTCTGGGGTTAGCTTTGAAAAGGAACCGCATATCTCCACAGAAAGCGGTGATAATAAGAATATCTGAATTTCTAATGAATGATTCGGCATTCCCATTGCTCAGATCAGCGATTTCAACGATTTCGATTTTAATCCCTGACAAACTTAACTCACCGGCAATTAGACCGTCTTTGTAATTGAAAAGTACAACTTCCTGCCCGTGGTAGTGCAATCCCTTGATGAGATTAATTATAAGAGTTATGTGCCCTCCTTTGAAGTCCTTCAACTCGTCATAAAAACAAAATCGCATAAAATTATATTTTACCTCTATTCAAAAATCGCCATACCACTACTTCCATCACAATCCAATAAATCAGGTAATTCGCTGCAAAGGCATAAGTTGCACCAATCACTCCAAATTTGTTGATGAATACATAAGAAAAGGTCACGAATGATATACCAAACAGGATTTCAGTTAAAATATAGGTTTTGGTCATTGCTTTTGCCAGCATGATAAATGCTAAGAGCCAACTACCGATTTTCAGGAAATCGCCAATCAACTGAAAAGCGAACAACTTTTCCATTCCCATGAAATCAGGGGTGAACAGAATGTGGATGATCACATTCCTGAGTAGCCATATTGTTAGGGATAACAGGCCAACCACAGGTAGAATTATTTTATATCCATAACGGATTTCTTTTCTTATTTCTTGTACTCGTCCTAATTCTGACAATCGTGGCATATAATAAACAACCAAGACTGAAATAACAAACCCAAGGTAATAATCGGATATCCTGGTAACAGCCTGCCAATACCCTGCATCCTGAAGTGAAACTGAATTAATGATTTTATTCCTGACGAGAATTTGCACTGTCGGTAATACAAAACCACTTACTATAGCCATAATGGAAAATGCCAGAAGTTTCTTTAATATGCTCTTGTCGAATACTTTGAAGTTCAACTTCCATCTAATCCCCAATTTTCTAAACACAAGCAGATTAATAATCGTTAAAAGAACTCCCACTATAGAGCTATTTATTAAGACACCTGTCAGGCCAAGGTAATAAGCACTTATGAGCATAGAGACCATCGTTACAAGGGAAGCAACGATATTGATAATAGTAAACTGCCTTATCTTTTTCAATCCGTTCAACACAGCAGAAAAAATAAGATTCATGGACATTGAAGTGATGCAAAATCCAAATATTAAGTAAACCACCCAATACTGATTAGTTTTGAATGCAAATTCAGATAACAAACCGCTACAGGACATAGTAAACAATGACACCAATACAGAAGCCGTAATTACCATTAGAAAGGCCGTATTGATCACTTTCTGCTGCATTACTTTTTCTTCTTTGTATTGGGCCAGGTACTTAATCACGCCATTTGCGATAGCGCCCGTACCCAAAGTTGCAAGCAATGATGTAGTATTTGCAAATTGACCATAATACGCCATCCCTTCGGGTCCAATCTTCATTGCAACAACCTTGGTAATTACAAATCCGGAGAGAAATGAAACACCTGTAGATATGGACGTATAGAAACTGGTCTTGATAAGGTTCACAATCGTTGGGGGATAGAGTTCCTAAAAATAGCTTTTTATTTTTTCAGCGATGAAATGAATTTCTTCTTCCTTCATCCCAGGCCATAATGGAAGACTCAGACAGGTATCCGCGATTTCTTCCGCCAATGGAAAATCTCCTTTCCTGAATCCCAAATGCTGATATGCCTTTTGCAAATGCGGAGGTACCGGGTAGTGGATCAATGTGCCGATGCCATTTTCGCCAAGATATTTTTGAAGCGCATCTCTTTGGGTGGTGCGCACTATATAAATGTGATAAACATGAGTGGCACCGTTGGCAACAGTTGGCAGTGCCAGATCTCCGATTTTTCTTAGCGCCTCATCATACCACGCGGCTATATTCTGCCGCTCTTTTGTCCACTCATCGAGGTACTTCAGTTTTACAGATAGAAAGCCTGCCTGGCATTCATCCAGTCGCATGTTGAATCCAATTTCCTCATTATAATATTTCTTTTCTGAGCCATAATTACGCAACATGTTCACTTTGCGGGAAAGTTCGGCATCATCGGTAGTTACGGCTCCGGCATCGCCCAATGCACCTAAATTTTTTCCCGGATAAAAACTGGTTCCATTGACATGGCCGAAGCTACCAGTTTTATTGCCGTTATATAAAGCACCCTGTGACTGTGCATTGTCTTCGATAACATACAATCCATGTTTTTGGGCAATGTTCATAATGGCATCCATCTCACAAGCCTGACCATAAAGGTGTACCGGCATAATGGCTTTTGTTCTTGAAGTAATAGCCGCTTCAATTCTTGCCGGATCGATATTGTAGGTATTAATATTGGGTTCAACAAGGACCGGGGTAGCTCCCACATAAGATGCAGCCAATAATGTTGCGATATAAGTATTGGAAGGTATGATCACTTCATCTCCTTTTCCAATATTCAATGCTTTCAGTGATAGATGCAATGCATCCAGGCCATTGCTTACCCCGACACAATAACCAACCTGGTTATATGCTGCAAACTCTTTTTCGAAATCTTTCACACGGTTTCCCAGAATATACCAATTACTGGTGAAAAAGGATTCAAAAGAATCGATAATCTCTTTTTTAATGATCTTGTTTTGGTATTCAAAGGATAAGTAAGGGATATTCATTGTAAGGCTATTTAATTTTTCTAGCAGGATTTCCAACCCAGGTAGTGTGAGGAGGGATATCGTTTAAGATGACACTCCCTGCACCTATCATTGCGCCTTCTCCAATAGTTACACCCGGAAGTATTGTGGCATTGGCTCCCAAACTTGCACCTTTCTTCACCAGGGTCTTTAGAAATTGCTCAGGATATTGTTTTGAACGGGGAGTCCTGTCATTTGTAAACGTCACATTAGGACCAATGAACACTTCATCTTCAATGTAAATGCCATCCCAAACCTGGACGCCTGATTTTATAGTTACATTATTCCCGATTACGACATCGTTCTCAATGAATACATGGCAATTAATATTGCAATTTTTACCAATCACCGCTCCCTTCAGCACTACAGTAAACTGCCAAATAGTTGTTCCTTCTCCAATATGTTCGGTCTGAACCTCAGCTAACTCATGGATGGTCATATCTTTCTAAACTGTTTATATACTTCATACTCCCTGATATAATCGCTCTCATCATAATTATGAGACGCTAATACTAAGCAAATAGACCCCGACGAAAAATTTACCTCTGATGCCCATATCCCGGGTGGAATGTGCAATCCGATATAGGGCCTGTTCAGTTGCACCTGCCGTTGTACGCTCCCATCATTCAATAATACCTCAAACGCACCACTGGCTGCTATCAAAAACTGGTGGCAACTTTTATGCGCATGTGCTCCCCTGTCTTCTCCGCCGGGTACATCGTACAAATAAAAAACTCTCTTAACGTCAAAAGGAATTTCCCTATTGTTGTTGACAAAAGTGATATTGCCGTTCCGGTCTCCCACCTTTGGAAGATATATCAGGCTACAATCAAAAACAGTTGGATTACTCATGCATCTTGATTTTTTATTTCGTCAAAATTGCGGATATAATCAGATGCATCAAATTCATGACTCGACAGATGAAGACTCAGGCTGTTGGTAGAGAAATTATCCATGTGGCGCCAGGTCTTTGGCGGCAGGTACAAACCATAATAGGAACGGTTCATTTGAAATTTCTTCTTTGTGCCATCTTTATCAGTAATGACAATATCAAAGCTCCCGCTCAGCGCTATGATCAGCTCCTGCTGGTGGTGGTATGCATGGCCACCTCTCGATTCGCCACCCGGCACATCATAGGTCCAGAAGACTCTTTTTATTTCGAAAGGCAAAATTTTATTGTATTCCATGAAGGTGAGATTACCTCTTGGGTCAAGGATCTTTGGCAGGTCAATGATGGTAGGTAGTTCCATTAGAATAATTGTAAACTCCGGCAAAAATAACGGTAATGTAAATAGCAAAGTAAACCGGTGAAAATTCACTTTGTGTAACGAACAAACGAAGGCTATCGTTTAAATATTACTTTTGACGCCATCTTATTTTGAAGTGCAATGAACCTTTCGAATAAAAAAATCGGATATGTACCTTACCTGCCCGACCTGAGTCAACCGGGAGACAGAAGAAGATTCCCATACTTCGCCAAAAGAAAAAATGTTGATTTTGAAGTAGCACATCCTGGCAGAAAATACGAGGTCATTCTCCTGACCGCCCCATCTGACCTTAGCCTTTGGATGGAATACAAAAAGAAAAATCCGGAAACAAAGTTCTTGTTTGAAATGGTGGATAGCCTGGTATTTCATCCGGGGTTATACTCGAAACTATTCAAAGGGGTAGGCAGATATCTGATCAAGAAAGAATCTTCGTTACACTTCAACTACACCAAACTCTTATTGAAGTGGATCAAAGTAGCCGATGTAGTGATTTGCAGCAATACGGTACTTCGAAATTATGTACTGGCATTGAACAGGAATGCCATTGTAAGCCCCGACTATCTGGAGTCTGAATATGCAATACAGAAAAAGGATTACAGCATCAGTGGCAAAATGCAAATATCCTGGGAAGGGCAAGGCGTAGTACTACCTCACTTTCTTGCGTACAAAAAGCTATTTGAAAATATCAATGATTTTTGTGAATTACATGTCATCACAAATAGTACTTACCCGGTATTGCCAAAGGTGTGGAACAGGCATGTAAATAAATTTTTGAACAAACTTCCAATCAGCACCCATTACCATTTGTGGAGCAGCGATACGCACAACAAAATACTTGCAGAGTCCGACTGTGCCATCATTCCACTCGACAGATCCAATCAATTCGGATGGAATAAACCGGCTAATAAATTAGTGTCATTCTGGTTTGCCGGATTGCCAACCATCGTATCTGCCACACCGGCCTACAAAGAAATAATGCAGGAAGCAGGTTCTGAATTGTTGTGTGATGATATCGGAGAGTGGTTACAAAAATTGAAATGGCTATATAATCTTTCTGCTGATGAAAGAAAATCTTTAGCCCTCAGAAATCTTTCCTTTGTGAAAGAAAATTATTCGGATCAGAAGTTAGATGAAGTGTGGGAGTCTGTGTTCAGGATGATTTAGCAGAATTAGATTTTGGTTTCCATCGTAAAAACATGCTATATCCTTTCCAAATGTTGGTCACTTCTTTTAACTGCCCTTTGAGCAAGTAATACACTGTTCTTGAAAATGGCTCAATACAAAAAGTTGCAATACCGGTTACAATTTTTCCAAATGCAGTAAAATGTTTGTTCGCATATTTCATCCTGCTTGTAAGGCTAAGGTACAGGCGGAAATCTGTAACAGATGCGGTGGTGCCTTTTCCAATATGGTAGGTTTGAATCTCAGAATTGAAAAATGTTTTTCCACCGGATAAAAACAATCGCCTGGAAAAATCAAGCTCTTCATAATAAACAAAGAAGCGTTCGTCGAAAAGTCCGATTCGTTCGAATGTTTCTTTACGGATCAGCATAAATGCTCCCATCACCTGGTTTACATACCTGCTGGATTGATGATCCCAGTCCATCATGATGAGAGCAGGCGTAAATACTTTTGGAAACAACATGGAAAGTCCTACGGCATCATAAAGGAAGTGCAAGGGAGTAGGAAACCTTGAACAACTGGGTGCTACCCGGTTATCCTCATAAAGCAACTGGCAACCCATAATATTTACTTCAGCCAGCTTTTGCATAGACTCGTATCCTTTCATTAGTGCATCGGGTAATAACCTCGTGTCTGGATTCAGCAATAATATGTAAGGAGCGTTGCACATCCGGAATCCCTGGTTACAAGCGGCAGCAAATCCTTTGTTAACCGTGTTTTTAATGATGTGAATTCTTTCGTTGGGAATTACTTTCTCCAGGCTTCCATCATTAGAAAAATTATCAACAACAATCAAACTATGTACTAAGCTTTCATTATTACTCTGAAAAATCGAATCAATACAATCTCGCAAGAGATATCCGCTGTTCCAATTCACAATTACAATGTCTATTATCTTTTGCATGAAATACTACAGATTGTATATATGATAAGGCTTAATAAGGGTACCCATGAAGATATTGGAATAGAAATAAACTGCGGCAATCAATACTACAAACCAGATATTAAATTTCTTGAATGGCAGGTATCGTACCAGGTAAGGGAACAGGAATATGGTAGCAACTGTGAATAATTCACTCACCCTGAAAGCAAAGAGAGAATCAGGTGAAAAGAATGAAAACAAAAACATTCCTACAATATTAAATTTCAGGAACGTGCCGAGCACCTTATCTTTTATCAGGTCGGCCCTGGGAATAATGATGAGGAGATATGCTGTAATAAGAAGGTTTAGCAGGAAAAGAGGATTGAAGATGTTGGCAGGCTCACCGAGGTTGAACTGAAGATTATTTGAATAGGTGTCTGCCCTGTCATTAAATGTTGAAACGAGTTTAAAAAGGTTGAACATCCGAATTTTCAACAACCCTACCGGCAACGTAGCGATCATTATCAATGCAAACCAGAAATGGCTGAAATGCTCTCTCCTGAGAAGAAAGGTAGCCAGAAAGATCAAAGCAGAATAATGAAACATTGTGGCTGCAATAATCCCCAGGATGAATTGTACATTTTGCCTTTTGAGGTAATACTGAAATGAAAACAAATAAATCGAAATTGCAACGCCTATTCTCACCTGCGTCATTTCGTGAAGAAAGAAAAAATTGCTGTAATAAACGAGCAGTACCAGATAAGGATTGAAAGAATATTTCAGGATAGCAACAGCTTTCAAAAAGATCGCAATGATTGCGAAGAATATCATAAGGCCCAGTGTATAAAATACCGGGAACAACAACTTAAACAAAACAATCGTCCAATAGAAGCCAGGCTCATAAAGCGCCTTGAAATCATTACCTGTTACGCCTACAGGCTGGCCCACATAATCAAAAGCAAATTGATACAAGGCATAATCCCTGGGTACATCAGGCGCTCTCAGGCCGGCAAAGATTGCAAGAAACGCCATGAGCGCATAGAACGGCCATCTTAATTTATTGCTGCCCAATTCGTACTCTACAGCAAAAAAGGAAATCAATAGGAATATGGCTACATAAATGATCAACTTTCAGAAGTTTTTTTTGATTCATCCTTTTCCAAAATATACTGCAAAAGTTTCTTCCCCGAAGACTCCCATGACAATGCAGATAAATCTTTCAGTGCGCATCTAACATTCTCTGAGCAGCGCTGTTGATTATGGATGGCATCTCTGATCCTATTCAACAGGTCTCCGGCATCATTCATTTTTACAACAAATGCATTCGTTTCATTCACAAGATAATAATGTGTGGAAACCACTGGCACACCACATGCCATAGCCTCCACTACGGGATAATGAAAAGCTCCCGGATGAATATTTCCGGCACAAATATATAAGTCAAGTGATCTGTAATAGGCCGCCAGTTCAGCATCGCTATTGGGCACCACGGCAACAGCGCCGGGAATTTTATCAGTAATATCCTGAGGGCAAAAGGCAATCCTGAATTCAAGATTAGCAAACTCTTTGGCGAGCGTCTGAAAGACATCGAAAATAATATCTGAACCCTTATATACTTCTGGCCGGCCTACAGTACCGATAATTAATTTTTCTTTCTGAGGCTTGACTCCTGTTTCCGGATGAAATATTTTGAAATCGATCCCCGGAAGCAGCACTCTGGAAGAATGCAACTTCTTGAAATTTTCAAAAACCGGTGCATTCACTATGGTATAAAACCTGAGGTCATAAGCTCTTTCAGCTATCTTACCCAATAAAAAATTCTTGATGCCGCCCATCCTGAAGTAATAGTCCGGCTCATAGGCTTGCGAATAGTAAACCACCATTTTTCGCATTGAGGAAGGTGTGAAATACGCCACCAAAGGGCTTGAGACAAACACTACATCATACGCACGGCCAGCATCCAGGACCTTGTACCCCTTTCGCAAGGAACTAATATGCTTCAAAAAACTACCCGCTTTCAGGCCAGGATGCAAATGCCTTTTACTTTTGGTGTCAAACCATGCTATTTCAGCTTTAGTGGGGAAATATGGTTTGCTGCTGTAATAAGAAGAAAGAAATGTAACGCTGTTTCCCAACTCTATTAATTCATCTGCAAGTTTTGACAGCACCCTGTATCCACCCGATTTCCCAAATCCTAAAACAGGAATTAATATTTTCATTTTTCTCCTTGCTTATGAGGATTACGATTTTCTTGCACTGATGTAATAAACCCTTTTCAGCCAAAGAATGATAAAGAATACCAGGCATCCAACAGCGGCAAAGACTACAGCAGTCAATAACTTCCCTCTTTTAATTTTCTCCATTGGATAACCGGATTCATCTATAATCTGCATTAATGGCATGGAATTCAGATATTGAAACCTTGCCATCTCCAGGTTCTTAAATATTTCCGCATAAGCGCCACCGTAAACCTGTATGTTGGTTTGCTGTTTGGTGACAGGCACCTGGGCTTTGGAAAATGCAGGGTTGAGGTTTACATCCTGCACATTGGCTTTTCCGGCGATGCTGGCATTCAGGTTCCCCCTTATTTCAGCAGCCCTCTGCTCCAATATATCCAATGTTTGCCTGCTTTTCTTTGTCCGCAATTCTGAATAGAACTTATTAGACTGGGCAATCAATTCATCAGTAAATTTTTTTGTAAACTCTTCTGATGGAGAGGTGACCTCCAGCAGATAAATGCTCATCCGCTTGTCTGGCCGTTCAACATTGATCAGGCTTGTGGACATATCCAGATAAACCTTTTTCAATAAACTATCCTGTGAGTAAGTTAGTTTTTCTCTTACTGTGTTCACCGGGAAGTGCAGGCCTTTGTTAGATCCATTTTTAAAATATTTCTGGTCATTCAGATATTTTTCGATGTAAGTGAATCGGGTACCCGAAAAGGTTTGGGGTGTCAGCAATACGCTCTCTATTATCCTTCTACTCTTAAGAATATTCAGAATATTATCACCATTAAAGACATCTGAGTTTTGATTCATACTGAATCCAAGTTCAGATGCAAGGCTGATAATATTACTGCTTCCGCTACTGCCATCATCCAGGGCAAATGTTAAATGGCTCTTGTATCTTATGGTACTATATTTTGCAAAAAAGTAACCTGCGGCTCCGGCGATAATTCCAATGATAAAGAATGCCCACCAAAACCTTATTGATTTCTTCAATAAATAATTTATATCTAATATCGTTTCGAGTCTTTGCAACTTAGAAGGATTAGAAGTTTCCATAGATGAAAGAAAGAATCAGGTTAATTATTTTGATACATTGATTATGACATTGCTCACAATTCCAAGTGCTGAAACTATGAGTGCCCACTCAGCAGCTCCAATTTTGGTTCTGTTTGATTTTTCCTTTTTTGGAACGAAAATCTCTGACCTTGGTTTTACAATCGGGTAGGATTTGAAAAAGAGAAAATGCTTCACTGAGTTAACACTGCCATCAGGTTGAATGACAAGTGCTCCACTCTTTCGTGCACCAGGCATAAAGTTCCCTGCCTGTTGTACATAATATTTCAGGGTTTTGCCTTTCTGGAAGCTTACAATTGTTGGGAAATACACTTCACCCGACACTTTTACGAGGTTCGAACTTCTTGAAATGGTTAAAATATCTCCATCTTCAAGTGCCAGATTTTCGGAACTATTAGGATTCGAAAGTGCTCTTTTCAAATCAATACTGATCAGATCAAAAGACTTATACAATTCATTCTGAAGGTTTGGATTTTTACTCAGGCTATCTTCTGTCAGACCAAAAATACGAGTGAATAAATCTTTACGTTCCTGCAGTGTCAGGGAAGATTTGCTCATCCTGCGCAAGGTGAGTGAAGTACTATCTGCTGATGCCCTGAACCCTCCGGACCGCTCTATGATATCACTGATCTTTGTCTGGCTTTGTTGAAGCGTGTATCTGCCGGGGCTCATTACTTCTCCCTGTATCAATATGGTTCTTTGGCTTGAGTATCCGGGCTTTTCCTTTACCAAAATAATATCATGAGGTTGTAGTGTGTAATCTTCAGAGCCTGTAGCCAGAAGATTTACATATATGACCTCACTTTCCCTGTGATTGAGTTTAGAAACATTCACATTCTGAATCCGCCTCGATATTTCAATATTGGAAGAATCTCCGGCATCGGTAATACCTCCTGAGAACGTAAGTACATCTTTCAGGGTAAGGTTTTTTCTCCATAAAACTGTAGCAGGCCTCCTTACATTCCCCTGTATCAATACAGAATTCCCGTCTTCAAAGGCAAACAAAGTACTCACCACCAGGGAATCATTTCTTTCTAACAGGACAACTTTGTTATAATTCAAAACTGAATCAAGATTGACGGATTCCATTGCCGGCAATTTATTGGGCTGGTAGCGATATATCAATGCACGATGTAAATAAGCATCAGATGTAAGGCCACCGGCTTTTTCAATCAAGTTCTTGACAGTGAGCCCTGGGGTCAATTGATATGGGCCGGATCTTTGTACAGCCCCGGTCACATAAATCCGGTTCCCAAATTCATCATGTAATCTCCCAACTGTGTACTCATCGCTCCCTTTTATCTGGAATCTGGAAAATTGCGCCGATGATAAATCTATTATTTTCCTGGTAGAATCAGTAACTCGGGATACAGTTACATTACCCCTGTAAGCCACATCTGTAAATCCTCCACAATATTTGAGCAAGTCTGAAAATGTTTCATCATTCAGCATTTCAAATTTTCCATTCCTTTTCACGTTTCCTGAAATAGACACCCTGTTATTGTAATACGGAATCCGGATTACATCACCTTCCTGCAACAGGATATTGTCTTTTTGATTCCCATCAATCAAAAAATCGTACAGGTCTGCCTTGCGCTTTTCTTTACCCCTGATTACTTCTATCTCACGGAAACTGCCCATGTCAGAAGGCCCGCCACACAGATACAATGCATTGTACAGCGTAGTAAGGGAAGATACTGTGTAAGTTCCCGGTTTCCTCGCCTGGCCAATTATCATAACCCTGACACTTCTGATCTTTCCAAGAGTAACCTGCACTTTTGTTTGGCCTGATTTGATAGCAGTATAAATCGTTGATCCCAACTTATTCCTGATCTTCTCAGTTGCCTGTTCTATTGTGAGCCCGCTTACGAGTATTGGTCCTACATTAGCTATATAAACCTCACCCAATTCATTTACAGTAAGCACATATCTTTTCTCGCTGTACCCGTACACTGAAACTACCAGTTCATCATCCGGGCCCAGCATATAATTAGCCGGAGGCGGGATCCTCAGGTTAGGTTCAAAAGCAAGGCTGTTGGTTGTAAATAATTCACTGCCAAAAATAGAGGGATCAATGGGCTGCGACACCAGTGAAACATTTCTTACTGAGGTATCAAATGAGTTGGGTTGTTTGTTCGATATTTCTGTACCTGTGCTTTGCAATGGGCTATTACCCTGGGCTATTGCGCTTAGCCTTTCTCTTAATAATGGGACTTCTGCATCAGGTAAACCTTTTTGGATAGCAGCCTGGATTATCTGGGATTGAGTCATACCTTCCTTTAATGCCTTCTGATAGTAGGACAGCATATCCTGGTCACTAATTGAAGATATTTTTACCAAAGTGAGATCGGGTAAGGAAAGCAGACTACTCTGCGCTCCTGAATTAAAGTAAGCACAAATAAAAAATACGAATAAGAAGAAAATTGAAAACCCTTTCTTAATTACTGATGTCATAGAAGTTTTTAAATCTGATATTTAAGGATTTGCAGCCAGGGTGCGAAGATAATCATAAATTCTGCTCAGGATTTTTACCCCTACCAGGCCGGATACGTCAAGGTCATGTACATTTGAAACTTATGAATAAATTATCTCATCTAATTGGGTTAGTTCTGTTGTGCAGCATGGATTTGGCTGCTCAACCGGTTTATCCCAAAAAGATCGTTCAGTTTGGATGGGATTACCCCACCATTACGTTCATAAAGGAACATATCCATGATATGGAGAAAAGGCCCTTTGACGGTGTAGCCTTTTCTTTTGATTTCAAGATATACGATCTGTTTGATACTGTTCTTTACCCTGAAAAGGTGTTTCAATTTGAAGATTTAAAAAACCTCAGGTGGAAAAAATTTACTGCTAATTTCATCAGGGTGAGAGCACAAAGCATGGCGGGTGCCAATTGGATGAACGATCATGCATGGGAAAATATAGTGGTGAATGTTAGAAATATTTCGAAGGCACTGGAAGTCTCAGGTGCCAATGGGATATTCTTTGACCCTGAATATTATTATCATCAGTTGCCGGAGAAAAACCCCTGGATTTATAATAGGGATATTTATCCAGGCATGACGTATGAGGAAGTGGGTAAATACGTGCGAAAAAGAGGGGTGCAATTCATTAATGCATTAGAGAATTATAAAACCGACCCGGAAATTCTTTGCTTTTATCTGATGAGCCTGGTAACGCTCCAGGCAAGGCAGAAACCAATTTCGCAAACTGGTATGGCGTTGTATCCTTTTTTTGTGGAAGGGATGATCGCTGGGAAAAACGAGCATACAAATATTATTGATGGCAATGAATTAGCCTTTAGTTATAATAGCGAGCGGCAATATGTTTTTTCAGGGGAAGAAATCCGGAAATGGGGTGTGGATATGATGCCGGATAGCCTCAAAGAGGTTTATCATGAAACTTCTATTGCTCAGCCGGTTTTTTTCGACCTTGTTTATGGTACCTTCCCTCAATACAATAAGGGTTATACGAAAAATCAGAAGAATAACTGGCTCACTTCTGATTTATACTATGCCTGTAAGGCCTCTGATAAATATGTTTGGTTTTACAATAGCAAGATCGATTGGTGGCGTAAGAATAATAAAGAACTGGAAGGAGTCATCAATAAAGTCAGAACCAGGTTGCTAAATGAATACACTATGGCAGGAGACTCTACAGCAGGGCAATCGTCGGTGATTGATTTCCTTACCGGAAACAAGATTGGCGTAAGTCAGTTTAATTATAGTTTCAACAATTTGTCAAATACAATAAATATAAGTTTTAATACAGATGACATCACCGATTTTTTTATTTTCAAAAATTCGAGAATGATCACCACTGTAAAAAACCCCTGCAGAAAACTGAATATGGTTTTGGGTGGGCAATTTAAAAAGGAGAATCTCATCCTTATTTCAAAAAATAAAAACCAGCAATATTCGTTTTCATTTGTCAATTAGAGACTATGAAATCACAGCTTACAATCATTATCACATTACTCATTTCTTCTTTAGGTTTTTCCTGCAGGAAAGAAGCGGTGCAGAAACCGGTAGTAAAGGAGCAGATATTTCTTATTGAAAGCTTCAGAAAACCGGGCTTCAGCGACCAGGAAACAATTCAGGCAGCATGTGATAGCGTGCCTGGCAATTCAACGCTTCAATTCGAAAATAAAACATACAATATCGAACATACTGTATTTGTTTATAAGTCTATTAAATTTAAAGGGCCTGCTATAATTAAGAGAGCAAACCAGGTTGATTATAAATTGACAGCAGCAGCCACACCCGGCAGTTATCAATTAGTGCTGAATACTACAGCAGGATTAAAGGTCAGGGATTATTTTTTACTGACAAATGGGGAGAAAGGCTATCAATCAACAACAGGCATGAACCTAATTACAGCTATTAATGGAAATACCATTACTACCTTTTATCCAGTTGGCAATTTTATTAATGGTTCTTCAGATCTGAAAGAAGGAACTGTTTTCCTGAAGGATGTAAAATTCTTTTGGATCATGGATAAAGATCCCGGGATTTTTTCTACACAAAGCTGCAGCTTCATCAACCTTTCTTTCGATGGAAACAGGTATTTCAACCAGGGTACCTATTCGTGGTTATTACACAACGGGATTCTTGCAATGACCAAAGGAAAGACTATCATTGATAGTTGTACATTCATCAACAACCCTGCTGAAAATATTATAGGCCACAATCTTTATATCAGTAATTGTACCTTCCGGAATCTAAACGGGAGCGCAATCCATACATCAATAGACAAGATGTACGTAGCAGAAAGTGAAATCCATTCTGAGTTTACGAATAATCATTTTGAAAATACAAATCAAATCCCGACTGAAATAGGCGGCCATAGCGAAGGATGTATCACACATAGTAACAGTGGTGGATACTACACCGCGGAAAACAACACTTTTATAAATGTTGGCGAAGCTGTCCTGGGTTTATTATACCCTTCTGTATCTCAGAATGACTGGGGAACTTCAAATATCATTTTTACGAATAACGTTATCAGGACAGATGGCCGGCTAATTTTTTCCTTTGGGCTCCTGCCCGGCAAGCTTGAAAATGTCCAGATAATAAATAACCAGATATTCGAACTGAAGCCCTGGGACTGGACAAAAGCATTAAAATATTACCCCGGAGTAGAATTAGAAAATAAAATCAATGAGTAAGCCTGGAATTAATTTTCAGTCTGATCATATCTATTCTAAAGTCAAAAAATTGTAGTCAACATTATTTTACCCTCTTCAAATACTCTCCATATCCGCTCTTCGCAAATTTTTCTGCCAGCGTATCCAATTGTTTCTTATCAATGAATCCCATCCTGTAGGCGATCTCTTCGGGACAACCGATCTTGAAACCTTGCCGCTGCTCTATCACTCTCACAAATTCTGAAGCATCATGCAATGATTCAAAAGTCCCTGTATCCAGCCATGCAAAGCCGCGATCAAATACAGCTACTTTTAAATTCTTTCGTTTGAGGTATTCTCTATTCACGTCGGTAATTTCATATTCTCCCCGGGGAGACGGCGCTATGCTGTGTGCGATTTCGACTACTGAATTATCATAAAAATACAATCCTGGTACTGCATAGTTGGATTTCGGATGAGCTGGTTTTTCTTCTATGCTGATCGCTACTTTGTTATTGTCAAATTCTACTACTCCATATCTTTCAGGGTCGCTTACAGGATATGCAAAGATAACTGCACCTTCAGGGCTGGCCGATGATTGCAATAACTTACTCAATCCGCTTCCATAAAAAATATTATCACCCAACACAAGGGCCACAGCGTCTTGCCCGACAAAATCTTTTCCAATAACAAATGCCTGTGCCAGTCCATTGGGTTTTTCCTGCACTGCATATTGAATGTGGCATCCCCACTGTCCTCCATCTCCCAGCAGGCGCTGAAACTGCGATTGGTCTTCCGGTGTCGTGATGATCAATACTTCACGAATCCCTGCCAGCATCAATGTACTAAGCGGGTAATAGATCATGGGCTTGTCGTAAATCGGCATCAGTTGTTTACTGATTCCCATAGTGATCGGGTAGAGCCTGGTGCCGGATCCGCCGGCGAGAATTATGCCTTTCATTGAGTTGGAGGTTTAAGAGTTTAGAATAGTTTAGAGTGGTTTAGGAAGGTTTAGGGTGATAAACTATTTGGAAATTCAATTTTATTTTGATGATCTTAATTTGGAAAGAAGGAAAGTTTGTTTTTCTATCAGGTTCCTTCCTTCCATATA
>JBDHYH010000073.1:0-20550 GCA_039811325.1 Chitinophagaceae bacterium
CCTTTGACGATTCATGTAGATATCTGTGATCAGTCTTGACATCAGGATACCGCAGAATAATGAAAGGGAAATACCCAACATCTGCGTGGTAGCAAAACCACGTACCGGACCTAATCCAAAATAATAGAGAATAGCTGCAGTAAGGAATACAGTAACGTGCGCATCAATTACCGGTGCGTAAGAACGGACATAACCGTCGTGGACAGCTACCGGGTGACTCTTGCCACGTGCGATCTCCTCTTTGATCCTCTCAAAAATAATTACGTTCGTGTCCACAGCCATACCTATCGTCAATACCAAACCTGCGATACCTGCTGCTGTGAGTGAAGCGCCTAATGCACTCAGAATTCCGACTGTAAATAACAGGTTGAAGATAAGGGCGATATTGGCTACCCATCCTGCAGTATTGTAATAAACCAACATCAACAGGAAGATAGCAATGAATGATATAAGGAATGCCATAGCACCACCATGTACAGCTTTCTGTCCGAGTGTAGGCCCAACTATTTGTTCCTGAACGATTTTAGCCGGAGCATCTATCTTACCTGTGTTCAAAACACTGGCAAGGTCTTGTGCTTCCTGCACTGTGAAGTTGCCACTGATCTCTGAGTTTCCGCCTTCGATAGCCTGGTTCACATTCGGAGCACTATACACTACATTATCCAATACGATTGCAATAGGATGGCCAACATTGTCGCCAGTCATTTTAGCCCAGACACGGCTTCCGGCCGGTGTCATTTGCATCTTAATTGCAGGTCGGCCTCTCTCGTCAAAATCCTGTTTACTTTCTTCTACTCCCTCACCCTCCAGCTTTGCTTTGTCAGTACCGGGAATAGTTTTAATAGCATATAATTCCATATAGCGCAATCCTGTCTTATCATTCTTTTGCTCTGTACCATAAAGGAATTTGATATTACCGGGAAAATTGTTTTTCACAATGTTCATCTTCAAATACTTATTGGCCAAAGCTGTATCGCGCAATTCGACATTCGCGATAGCAGGATAGTAAGAAGGCTGTCCATTAGATCCTTGTTGCGGCCCGATAAAATGGATCACATTTGCTAATGGATGCTGGTTTGCCAACAAACGTGCAGAATCCTGCTGAAGTTTTGCAGAATCCAAACTTCCTCCGCTAGTATCAGTTGAGATTCCACTTAGATAATCAGCGAGTGCTTTGTCAGCATCGTCTATACTTTTTCCAATCTCTCCAATATTATAAAGCTCCCAAAACTGGAGGTATGCTGATGCCTGCAACAGGCTTCTTACCCTTTCAGGATCCTGTACACCAGGCAATTCCACGTTGATGATACCTTTATTTATATCCAGGTTTACAGGTACACTTGATACACCAAACTGGTCAACCCTTTTTGAAATTACTTTATAAGTCTGGTTGATCGCATTCTTTGAAATAGCTTCCAGTTCATTCAAAACCTTCGTATCACTATCGGTGATTTTAATAGTTTTGCCGGCTCCACCAAAAATAGAAGCCAGGGGTGTACCGGGATTCTGTTGCTGCCAGGTTTGTACAAATAATGCTATAAAATCCTGATCGCTCTCAATTTTTTTGGTTGTGGTTGCTACCAGTGCTTTTTCCAATTGCGCATCATTAGGATTATTGCTTAATGATTTTAATAATCCTTCGAGGCTCACATTCATAGTCACACTCATACCTCCCTGCAGGTCCAGGCCCAATTGCAATTCATTCTTTTGGGACTCCTGATAGGTATAACCTAAAACCGGATAAATCTTTTCATCACGGGTACTATCCACAAAATGGTGGAATAATCTCTGTTCTAATGAGTCTTTTACATCAGCAGTAGCCTGAGGATGAGTGAGATTCACAATGCGGTTAGCTTTTTCATGCAGTTTTTTCTCGTGGCTATTCACCACCCAGGTAAAGGATAACTGGTAAAGCGAGATAAGGATTAGGATAATGGTAAAAAACCATACCAGGCCTTTCAATTTCATGTTTAAAATTTTTGAAGTGTGCAAAGATAGGGTTTTGACACCAATAGTTTTCGGGCAGAAACAGGGCTTTATTATTAAAATTCTGTGTAAAAATTGTAATGGGAATTGAATGCCAAGCGGAATCCCGCATATCATCCGCAACTTCACTGATATTCATAGATTTTCTTCTCCTACATTAATTGCTTTGGTATCTCCACCTGGCGACTGTTGTTCCATTAGCCAATTCTGTAATCCAAATAAGACAGTTACCACGAGGCAGATTGCTGTTCCAATCTAAAGTTATGCGTTGACTACTCCTTTTAAAAAAAGAGTAGCCGATAGCACCTTCCGTACGGCATTGTTCAATACTAGAATTTAATAATTCTCAACAGGCCGATATTGAAAATATCTTCATATTTTGCTCAAACATCAAATGGGAAGACTTGTTATCTGCCAACATTGCTGCGCAAAATTTATTAGATTTCCACTTGAGTAAAATATCAGTAAATTGGCCTCTTCCGGTCATAACAAAAGCAATACAATGAAGTTCTACTACCATTTTACATTACTATTTCTTTTTTTCTTCCTGAGCATCAAATATGGCATTAGTCAGAAAAGCAGCCTGGGAATATATCCTCAGGTACAGCAATTGACACTAAAAGGGGAAGCTTATGATTTTAATGGGTTCAGACTTGAAAAACCTGAAGGCTGGTCATCTTTAGTTTCCCGTACACCGGTAGGAAAAATGCTGACTACTTCATCAGATGGTATTGCACTTCAATTATCACTTAAAACGGATATCGCAGCCTGGAAGGATCCTAACAATCTTGCAAAGGCAGATGGCGCTTATGATTTGAATATTAATAATAATATGGTCACCATTGCCGCCCGGGATTCGATAGGCATATTTTATGGCTTGCAAACATTGGGGCAATTGGTTAAAAACAGAAAGATTGCTCCGGTTGAGATTCATGATTATCCAACCGTGAATTACCGTGGTGTGGTAGAAGGATTTTATGGAACACCCTGGTCGCAGGATGACAGGATCAGTCAGATCAGGTTTTACGGCAGCATAAAAGCCAACACCTATATCTACGGCCCCAAAGACGATCCGTATCACAGCAGTCCGAACTGGCGTAAACCATACCCGGAGCCACAGGCAGAAAACATTAAGAAATTGGTCAGGATAGCCAATGAAAATTTTGTGGATTTTGTATGGGCCATTCATCCGGGACAAGATATCAAATGGACTAAGAAAGACCAAAGGAATGTGTTGAAGAAGTTTGAGGACATGTACGATTTGGGAGTTCGTTCTTTTGCTTTGTTCTTTGATGACATTTCGGGAGAAGGAACGAAAGCCCACAAACAAGCCGGGCTGTTAAATTACCTGAACAAACATTTTGTCAAAGCAAAAAAGGATGTAAAGCCCCTGATGCTTACTCCTACGGATTACAATAAGAGTTGGGCAGGGCCGGGCCCGAATGATTATCTCGCCATCCTGGGAAGGGAGTTGGATCCTTCCATTCAGATTATGTGGACGGGAGACAATGTAATGGCAGATGTAACGAAGTCGACACTCGCATGGGTGCAGGAGCGCATCAAACGCCCGGCATTAATCTGGTGGAATTTTCCTGTTAGCGATTATGCACGCAATGAACTATTTCTTGGTCCTTCGTATGGATTGGAAAAAGGAATTACGGCTCATGAAATGTCCGGGATTTTATCAAACCCGATGGAGCACGCCGATGCTTCTAAACCTGCCATCTTTGGTGTAGCGGATTATGGCTGGAATACGACCGACTATGATGCAGAGGAATCATGGAAACAATGTTTAAAATTATTATTACCGAATTCGCACAAAGCATATCAACTATTTTCTGAAAACAATTCGAACCCCAGTAAGAATCTGACAAGTTATGTCGGTAAAGAATCGAAAGATATTGCCCCCTATCTGGAACGCATTGAAAAAGGTGTGAAAGAAGGATATGTAAATGAAACGGATATGATATTTACCGAGGGATATTTCTTCAACATCAAAGAGGCTCCTGAAAAAGTATTGACAGCCGATGATGATGCCTTGCTTCTGGCTGAAGTAAAACCCTGGTTAGAAAATTTTGCAGGTTTGGGGCAAGCAGGATTAGACCAACTGGAAAATTATAAATATCACGCACTGAATCCTGAAAAATATTGGAACCATATCATTGCACGTTTACAAAAAACAGATTATTGGGAACCGCACTCCTTCTATTCCGGCGACAGTACTAAGATCACTCCCATAACCGGAACAAGCGCATTGCGGCCATTTGTAAGTTTTCTGCAAAAATGGAATGCCCAAAAACTTATAGAAAAAATTACGGGAAAAGAAATTAGTGGATCAGGCGAGTCAGTTCTTGGGTCCATCCATACCAATATTGATAATAATGAGCTGAAGAAAAGTAAGATGGTTGTAGAAAGCGGAAGTGAAGTTTATATACAACCGGACTGGAACTCTTTCAAGTTTGAGAAGGACAAGTATTATTCTGTTGAGTTGTTCCATCAATTGAATGGCGCTACAATCATTTTGAACTTTGTATCAGGTGGAAAAGATTTTGAGATTGAAACTTCTGCTGATGGAAAGGAATGGGCACAACCCACACAAAAAAGTGTAGAAGGTAAAATCACTGCAGAGAGTAATGAAGCTTTAAAATTTATCAGGATTATAAATCCATCAACTGTAGATACATTCTTCCGGTTAGTCAAACTGACCATTAAAAAAAAGGACATTCCCGGCACAGAGCCGTTCACTACTCATGATATGGATTTACTGACATCTTATTCCCTGGATCCGGGCAACACGCTGACGGAAAAGAGCCTATACGTAAGTAACCCACAAAAAGCAATTCTATTAACAGGTTCTGACCAAAGCGATCTTCAAATTGAAGTGAATGATAAGGATAGTTGGCAAAAACTTCCTCAGACCTACAAAGGAAAATATATTGAAGTAATTCTGCCGGCAGGTACAGCAATGATACGGGTTTCAGCCAACCAGGTTATTAAGATATATGAGGTACTTTGGAAATAGGATGCAATAAAAATCTTATGCTTTTTCTTATTGAAGTGGAGCGAAAGGACGCCTCAAATTGGAATTAGAAATTGCGAGAATTGCCACAGTTATTTTCAAAGTGTGTGAGTACGGAAAGAATAGAGTTTTGATACAAGGAGTCTTTGCTGAAAGAGAAAGCAATATTATTCAATATCCCGGGTAAAAATATAACCGGTGGCCAGAAAACATGAATGCACTTCAATTCCTACTCCTACCCAATTGATATTCCTGAAATCTATCCAATCAAATACCGATTAATATTTTATCCTTGAAGTAATAGTCTCATTATCATTTCCTGAAATCTGGATAGTATAGATTCCGTGTGGCAGATGATTATTCCAATCAATACCCACCACATGATTACTTCCTGAAACGGTAGTATTGCCTGAAGCAATATGCTGTCCGGCTTCGTTCATAACTAATATTTTATAATTGCCGACGGGTTGATTTTGGAATCGTATGAATAATTTCTTACCGGTCAATGGATTCGGATATACACTCACCGAAGCCGATACGTTTGCATTATTGACCTTCACAACAGACGACCATCCTGATTTGCCATCCAAGTCCACATTCCTTATTCTGTAATAATTCCATCCATTCAAAGGAAGCTGGTCTGTCCAGACATACCTCCCGTTTAGTGTCGCATCATATACCTGGCTACCAATACTTTCAAAATTCACTCCGTCAATGGATCGTTCTATTTCATACTGCTTCACATTCGATTCTGATGCCAGTGACCAATTGACACGGATACCATTTCCTTCCTTTATGGCTGACAAGGAAATAAATGTCACCGGAAGCACCGCTGACGGAGATAAAACAACTTTAAACCTGTCTGATGCATAACTTAACGCATCATCATTCACTGTAAAGGAAATTCGAAACGTATCTGACACCGGAAAAGAAGTTGAAGTCTTTTTATAACTGTCTATCAGGATAGCATTCATTCCATCCATATCCAAATTCACAGGCACAATTTGCAAAGTGTAATTCTGCTTTTTCAAATTTGTCATCTGATAATAGATTGTATCATTTGCATTGATGATATTCCTGGCCTCAACTGCAAGTGATCTCCCCTCACGTTTCATTCCAAAATTTTCGCCGCCATTGAAAAACTTGGGTGCATCATCTCCATCAATAGAATTGCTAAACAAAGCATCAAATGCAACAGCATTACCATCTGCTATTTCTCCGGTACCATTGATCAGGGTCGTACGGAGAAATTGTCTCTTGCCATCTCCCCTGGTTCCCATCGGCCTTGCAAATGGAGACGGATTCCCTCCCACTTTGGCAGATTCAGTGAACTGTACCGTGAAGTCCGCAGGGCTACCTGTAGATTTTCCATGCACAAAAAATGCTTCACCATTCTGTATAATCGTACTCGCTATGCCAGAAGGGTGTGGAGCGGTTCCTCCAGGTACAGGTATCCATCCATTAGCTGCAGAATAGGTTTGGTATCCGCCGGTATTGTAAGAACCTACAAGAAACGGATCCCACAAATAAAAGGCATCTGGTATCCCTGTTCCTTTATTGATCCTGGTAAAGTCGACAGGTGAAGGATACGGATTACCAATAGATGCATATTTATCGATCATCACATTGATCACCGGCTGTGTCCCTATTTTAAAATCGCCTTTGGTACGCAGGTTCGTTTGGGTCTCCGGCGAACCAATGGAAGTTGAGAGCCTGTCGCCTCTCACAAAAATCATGTATCCATTAACGTTATTAATTTGAGTAGCATTCGTACTGGATACACCGATCCATTTATCATTGACAGGATCATAATATTTCATAGAAGGTGAATAGGACTTCTGATCAAATCCTGCGGATGACCAATTGCTCAGTTCACTGGTGATCTGCGTGCCATAGCCAAGTACAGGATCAGAACTACCGCTCAATGCATTTTCCTGCCACGCATGTTTGATTGTTTGAACAGTATTTGTAGGAATTGAAATAAATCGCCATGCTCTCCGCGCGGTAACAAATCGTTCTACCGTTGCTTTTCCGTTGATTGTGTTGCCTGTCATATTACCCAGCCATGCAGTTTTGGTGCTGATGGATTTCAATGTCAGGTTATCATTCGTGGTAAGGCTTTTTCCCGATCCGTTAGCCGTCAGCGATTCATAAATAGAAACCGGGGTTGTGGCGCTGATCGTGATTCCGGCGGTGTTGTCCAATACCATTGCATTGAAAGAAGTGCCATAACTGCCACCGATTATCTGAGGCGTTGACCCATTGAAAGTAACCGTACTATTGTTATAAACAAATGCATTATCTGAGGCGTTGTTATTCCAGTTGCCACCTACTTTGTGGCTGAAGGCCCCACCATCAAGTACATTATTATTTTCCATTTCGAGGTTTCCTCTAATGGTAAGATTCCCTCCGGCAGTTTTGATTCCCGGATTGGCCAGTCTGAGATTGCAGTACGATGGTGTAGCGTAAATCTGTTGCGCTACTGTACCGCTATAGGATACCGTACTTCCGCTGAGTAAACTGTAGGTTGAAAAATTTGCAGGGAAGTTACTGCCAGTTGTACCGCCGCTGCCTGCCCTGAGTTTGAGCATACAATTCGAACCTATTGCCATCGTGCCTCCTGCTGTCAACCTGTTACAGGTATAGGTTTGCATATCCAGAATTCCTGAGTTAATTGACAAGTCATTTAAAACTGAAAGATTCATGTTCTGAATGACATTCGTACCACTTACTATAAAATTGTAAAAAGTAAGTGGGCTTGAACCCGATAAACTTTCGTCTGAAGATCCGTCAAAAATAATCGTGCCTGTGCCGGGGGTAAACGTCCCATAATTAGTCCAGTCTCCTGCAATAAATATTTGAGGTGAATTTGTCACCAGGATAGCACCGGTATTATAATTATACAAACTTCCCTCTACTCTAAAAATACCTGCACTTATGTTCATCACACCCGCAGTACCTGAGTAGCCAATATGCGCATTATTCGAAACGGTAAGTGCGCCTCCATTCACATTCACTGTTCCGTTATTATTGATCAATGAATTAAATGTAACGTCACTACCACCCGTAGAAAAAGATCCACCGGTACCAAACATAGCCCATACTTCCTGGTTGGTTACTAGTTTTCCGTTTGCAGTATAGTTTCCATTACTAAATGTGAGAATACTCAAAGTGGAAGCAGGATTGTTGCCTGTCCTGATGGTCTTACTTCCTGTGCCCGACATTGCAACATGCGATCTTACAGTTGGATTGAAAATACCTGTAACATCAAGGTTGCCATAAATTTTGAGCGCCTTATTGTAAGTATCCCATGCCACAGAATGCGTAAGTGTTCCGCTGGAACCCACCGACATATTTCCATTGATAATGTAATCATTGTCTCCCGCACTCAGCACCAGGTTTCCCTTGGTTACATTCACCTGGTTGGCTCCTAATGCTTTGCTTGAATTAGAAACAATATCAGCATTATTTGTTTTGTTGATGGTCAGGTTGTTGAATTGCGTGGCTGCAGTACCTCCGATAGTTTGAGCACTCGCACCAGTGAAAGTAATTATAGAACTATTCGCTGTGAATACAGAATTATTATTCCAGTTGCCCTTGATCGTGTGAGAATAATTACCACCCAGGAAAATAGCTGAATTCAGAATAGACAAGTCTCCTGAAACAGTGATGTTGCCCACTGCAGTTTTATTATTGCTATTAGACAACAATAGATTTCCATAGTTGACGCCAACCACATTTTGCGCCGCAGAACCATTATAGTCAGTTGATGAATTTGCATTCAACGAAACAGTCGTGAAGTTGGCAGGATAGCTGCCTGCAAGAAGATGAACAGCATTTGCTGCGAGAGAAAATGTACCGCCACTTGCAGATCGGTTGCACGCGTAAGACAACTGATCAAATGTTGCAAAACTATTGATGGTAACATTGCCTTTGATGGTGGTATTGCCTGCAAGGGTTTTAGTGCTATTGCCACTGCCTGTTGCATTGGACAACTTCAGGTTGCCGTAAGAGACAGCAGCAATCGTCTGATTAATGCCATTGGCAGCGCCGTATTCAACAGTACTTGATGCATTTAGCGTGTAACCAGTAGCATAACCGGTTGGAAAATTATTCGCTTTTAATAGTAATGACGAATTCGCGTCCATCGTAAAGGTTCCGGGAGTACCACTTCCATTGCGGTTGATGGATTGCAGGGCATCTACCTCCACACTTGCACCGTTGCTGATGGTGAAGTTGTTGATAGATTTGAATCCTAAAGCATTACTTCCAGTAAAGATGACACGTGGTGTATTTGTTTCTCCCACCTTTGTGTTGAATCCAAGATAAATCGGGTAACCATTACTGTTATTGTTCGTGATGGTCTGTGTACCGGTACCATCAAATACCAGGTTGGCCGGTTTGTTCAATTCTGGATTAGCATCATCACCCACTCCCTGCAGGTTTGCATTTCCTTTTAGTATGTATTTTCCTTTGTTCACTGTTCCTACAGGATTTGAAAAAGGATAAACAATACATTCACCCGAACCACCGCCATTATTCAAAGCGTTTGTGGTCAGGTTTCCACCATATACATACAATGAATTGTCGTGTGTACAATCCATTGTAAGTTGTGCCGTCTTGTTTATGAAATTATTTTCTGAATATAAATTGATATCACCTGTAATGGTAAGGAATTGATTGCCGAGGCGCAAACCACCTTCGTAAATTGAAGCAGATCCGGCAGAAATATTTTTTACAGAGAAATCAAGGCTCTTGATTGTTGTTGATGAATTGCTGAATGTAATAGTGGTACCGGATTTTGAAGATGTCAACTGAAGACTGACAACTACATCATTGCAGGAAGCAGGAGCAAAACCAACCGTCGCATAAAGAGCCGGATCGATAGACCAATTCGCAGCAGTATTAAAATCAGTACCAGATGTACCTCCCGGAACTCCTGAGTTTTCTCCCGCCCAGTAGAGTGTTACACATGGACTCACGGTATAAGAAATAACCACTTTGCCATTACCACCGGCACCTCCCGAAAATACACCTCCCAAACCACCACACTCTGCACCTCCACCACCTCCTCCGGGATCGCTACCCACAGATCCACTTGCATATCCGTTAGCACCATTGCCGCCTGCTCCTCCTCCGGTTACTGCACCTGCGCCATTTCTTCCTGTAGCATTGTTTCCATTATTGCCGGTACCGGCACTGGAGCCGCCTCCACCCGAGGTACCGGAAACGCCATTTTTCCCATTGCCACCTTTGTATAATCCAAAACCACCGGCTCCGCCTGTTCCATTATTTGATTTTCCTCCTTTCCCACCATAAGCCACACAATCGGAGGATTCAAAATAAGAATCACCTCCATCGCCACCATCACCACCACCCCATGAAGAGCTACCACCGGTACCCACAGTAATAGAGTAGGTATTACCCGGAATTACAGTGTAATTGGTTACCTTATTGTAACCGCCACCTCCACCGCCACCTCCTCCTTTCGACGCAAGTGCTGTGCTTACCCCACCGCCGGCTCCACCACCGCCCCATGTTTCTATGGTTATAGAAGTAATTCCTTTAGGAACTGTAAATGAACCGCTGGAAGTAAATGTTTTGGAAACAGTTTGTGCGTAGGAAAGATTACTGACTATCCCCCATAGGAAAAATAGGATAGACAGAAATACTTTGATCGTGGTTTTTGTAAGGATAATCAATCTTAGGGATTTGGGAAACAAACGGCAGCAGAGTAAATTTATTCCATCAGTCATATTAAATTATTCCAATTACGCTACTTTATTGACTATTATCAAAATTTAAAATAGAGATTATCTAATAACATCCTAATGTCGTTTAGTTAAGGTATTAAACATGTTTTCAGCCATGAAGGCGCCAGGACACGAAGGACTAAATAAGGGGTAACCGTACGTGATTAGTTTTTTTGTGGCAATTTTTTAATTAAAAGACATTCAATAATATCCTGTTATCTCAAAAAAAAATTAAAATTGGCTAATTAATTATTTGATGTTCTGGGGGTAACTCATGAAAAATATTTCGCCTTAAAATTTCGTGCATTGATAAATGAAAAAATAATATCTTAGCCTAAACTTAGTACCCTAACTGACAACTGAAAGAGCTAAACACCAAATCGGCATTGTTGTGAACAAGTCTAATTTACCATAGGTTTCCTATTGTACAAGGTCAATTTCAGGTCAGGTTACGAATAAATTGAAACTTGATTCAAAAAATAGGTCAGATCTATCATTAAGCATTTGGTGTATTAGATAGGAATGTTACCTTTTTTCATAGTTCCCTTGAAACTGAAATAATCAAATTGTAACCTTAAAAGACGCTTTACGGTCAAGAAATTAATAAACACAAAATACCAGTGAACAATGAAAAAAATTACGTCCATAATTATCGCAATGGCTTTTGCTCTCAATTCCAGGGCACAGAATGATCAAATTCTGATTAAATTTTTTGAGCCCAACATCAGTGGAGAGAGTTTACTTGTTGGTTATACAGAATATGTTCAGGCACTGTCAGTTAATTTTGGAGTATCCAATAATGTAGCTATTGGCTCGGGTGGCGGAACTACAGCGGGAAAACCTGCCTTTTCGGATATCTCATTTGTACATAATGGAGGCAAAAATTCTCCTACATTTAATTTATATGTTGCAAATGGGCATATAATACCTACGGTCGAAATTGTATTCCTTAGAAGTTCAGGAGGCGGTAAGCCTTCTGTAATTTATAGGATTACATTGACCAACGTTATATTCACCAGTGTGAATACCAGTGCTACAGACGATTGCAGTTCATGTCCATTTGGTGTGGAGAACATTTCATTGTTTTATTCAAAGATCAAGTGGGACGACCCTGTCTCTGGTAACTCAACTCAATGGGATGTAGGAGCAAATCAACAACCTTAAATCTATGAAACGAATTTTGGTTTTATTAATGCTACATCTTGCCTGGAAGGCGGTAACCGGCCAACAGATCAGAGTCGGTGCTCTTACTCCAACTCCAAACAATCAGTGGGCATCAAATCTTCTTGCCAACTTTATAGAATCACACCATGTCAACATAAACATCCAGGCAACACGGTCGCAATTAAATGATGCACTCAAGCGATTATGTGAGAATGATTGTTCACTCATTCTGGCGGTTACAGGATTAGAACTAAAAGGGAAACGCCTTGATCAATCACAGGTAGCATTGGAGATCAGTACTTACACAGAAATTAATAACAAGGGATTCGTCATTCAAAGAAGTTTTGACAAAGGGAATACAGACTTCACTGATGTAGGATTCATTCCCGGCAAAGGAAATTCCATTACTGCATCCAAATACGGATTCATTGATGAAAATTCGTTTCATGGATATTCCTACTATCGCGTAAAACAAATGGACCTTGATGGTAAAAGCAGCTATTCAAAAATTGTAAGAGTGAACGGATATACTCAAACACTGGCTGTACAGGTATCTCCTAACCCTGTATCTTCAGGTAAAATACAGGTAAGGATACTTGGTTTTGCAGATGCAAGAAATAATAACGTTTTGATCACCGATGCAAGAGGAAGTCGCGTCTTGATAGATTCCGGATTGGATTTTATATCTGAAAGCCATACGATCGATATTAGGAAATTGCCACCGGGATGGTATTTTCTCAAAGTATTTAATCAAAAAGAAAAAGCGACAACTTCTTTTATTGTAAACTAAATGAATTCAAATACCATTGAATTCAGAAACCCTTATTTACCAGATGGCCTTCCTGTTCACATTCTAAACGGTTCTGTTCCTGACAGATTTCCACTTTCTAAAAGAATAGACAAGGCCGACAATTCCACTGGCAACAAGAAGAGTTGAAATCAATTCTGCTTGAGTTGGATGTATTCCAAAGAAACTGTATTTGGTATTGACCCTGATCGTCTCGACAAGGAATCTTTCAATACCGTTGAATATAAGATAGAGTGAAAATATTACACCCGGAATCCTGATCTTTCGACGCAGACTCCAGAGAATGAGAAACAAAACAAAGCATGCTACTATTTCATAAAAAGGTGTAGGGAATACCGGTTGAGGCAAAGCCCTGCAATAGCGGCCTTCACAATTCTGCAATTGAATACCATCTTCATTGACATTGTGAGGATAGGTATAAGCAACCATCCATTTAGGAATAAACTTCGGAGCCTTAAAGGAAGCGTGTGGTACCTCAGCCAGTGATGCCGATACCCTGTCTGTAACTGTAAGAGAATGTCCTGTACTATCCATTACCGTTCCATGTAAAAAATAAGATTCATGCTCTTTAAGTTTCTGCTCAAAAGCGCCTGGTCCTGCTACAACTACATGTCCGGGTACATCACTGATGTAGGCGCTGTTATAGATACCCCAGTCACCATCACCTGCCACCTGGCAACCAATCCTGCCGATCGCATAAGCAATCATCATTGCGGGAGCAAAAGAATCGAGGAGATGAACTATTTTGATTTTCTTCTTCCTCGCATAATATATTATTGCTATCGCTGCAACTATTAGCCCACCATAAAATGTCAATCCACTCGGAGCAAACAAATTTGCAATTGGATTTTCTATAAACCGATCCCAGTTTTCTAAATTATCAAAAACCTTTGCGCCAATAATTCCAAATATCAAACCCAGGATCACGATATCACCTACCCTGTCGTGTGGCCAGATGCGTATCACACGCTTTTCAGGCTTCGCAAGTTTCTGTTTATTCTTTTCCCTGTATTTGAGATAAACTAACAAAGCCGCAACAATTATCCCTCCGGCAACGCTTCCTTCTGATGAAAAAATATACTGCTGCAGATCCACTCCACTTTGCCTGCTGGCAAGAATGGCTCCAATGAGTTTGTATCCAAAAATAAAACCAATCAGGCCGTTGATGATGAGCTGCAATGTCGAAGCAGGGTTGCCCGTGATGATGGTTTCTTCACGAAAGGTCAGTAGGCCTTGCTTCTCTTTTCGCTTCAATTCAAGAGTGAGCACCCATGCCGCTATGATAAAAGCAATTGCAACAAAAATTCCGAAAGTGTAAAATATTTTTAATGCATTGATCTTCCATCCAAACCAATCGTTGAGTGCGTAGTAAAGATTTGGGTACATGTAGTTTTGGTTTTATGATTGGAATGAGTGGAAAGATAGGACGATTAAAAAAACAAAAACCCCGCTGTCGGCAGCAAGGTTTTTGTAATCAGAGAATTTTGACTTAGCAATACTCATCAAATGCAGCAATAAGGTTGTTGGCAATCATCTGAGCATTGTTTCCTTCAATATTATGTCTTTCGAGAAAATGAACCAGTTTTCCATCCTTAAATAATGCAATGGATGGAGACGAAGGTGGATAAGGTAGCAGGTACTCTCTCATTTTGCTGGTAGCATCATAATCAAACCCTGCAAAAACGGTTACCTTATGATCAGGTTGTTTTTCTGAAAGATGAAGTGCGGTCAATACTCCCGGGCGGGCAGCGCCTGCAGAGCAACCACATACTGAATTGATCACAGCGAGCGTAGAGCCTTCTTTTTTCAAAGCGCCTTCCACTGCTGCCGGTGTTGTAAGATCTTCAAAACCGCTTTCAGTCAATTCCTCTTTCATAGGAAGCACTAATTGTTCTGGATACATAATTAGAAATTTTTGAAGCGCAAAATTACAAATCTTATTGATTCATTTAGTCAGGCTTTTATCACTTAAAATGAAATTATGTCACAAAAATTTTTAATATCAGGACAAACCGTCACAAGATTAAATGATAATTTCTATTGGTATTCTATTTGACCAACGTAAACCAAACAAACTAAAAACAAAAATTATGACACGGATACAATTTAATGATCAGGGTTTCAAAACTCTCGGAAGCTTAGTAAACGAAATCTTTAATGATGTGAACACAGGCAACAGGTTCTTTCCACCTGTAAACATTTCAGAAAACGAAAACAATTTCGAATTGGTGTTGATGGTACCGGGAAGAAAGAAAGAGGATTTTAAAATCGCACTTGACAAGGATATCCTCACAGTTTCTTATGAACAAAAAGAAGAAAAGGCTGATGAAAAAACCCGCATTGTGAAAAATGAATTTACACTTCGTTCCTTCAACCGTTCTTTCACATTGAATGAAGAGATTGATCGCAACGCAATCGCAGCTTCCTACGAAAACGGCTTGTTGAAATTGGCGCTTCCTAAAAAAGAAGAAGTGAAAATTTCACCAAAAGAAATTTCTATTCAATAATCATTACCACAAAAAACACAACAAAAGCTCGTCACCCGGCGGGCTTTTTTTGTGAAACCCGAAACCTTGAACCTTCACCCTTAAACTTGAAACCTGAAACCTGAAACCTGAAACCTTGTCCGCCGCGGCGGATAAACCTTGTCCGCCGCGGCAGATGAACTTTGTCCGCCGCGGCGGATGAACTTTCAACTCCAAAACTATTCAACCATTCAAATACCTTTGCCTCCATGGAAAATTTATCACAGGACACCAAAAACATTTTAGGACTCAGGCTGGTAACCGATCCGCGCTGGGTAAACCTTGCCGCAATATCAATAGAAGAAATTCTTACCGACCATGCATGGTGCGAGCAAAAAGCTGCCACCACCTGCATTTCACTTATTCAAAAACATAATGACAAAGAAAAATTAGTCAATGAACTTTCTCCTATCGTTACTGAAGAATGGGGACATTTCAGAATGGTGATTAAGGAAATCAGAAAGAGAAGGCTTACGCTCGGCAAACAACGAAAGGACATGTATGTCAATAAACTGATCGATTTTCAAAAAAAAGGTGGCAGCCCTGAAGGAAGATTCCTGGATCAACTGCTGACAATGGCATTGATAGAAGCCAGGAGTTGCGAGCGCTTCAAGAGACTGAGTGAAGGGCTCGATGATGAATACCTGAGAAAGTTTTACCGCATGTTTATGGAAAGCGAAGCCGGGCACTATACACTCTTCATCACGCTTGCCGAAAATTATATTCCCAAAGAAAAAGTAAGGAGCCGGTGGGCCGAATGGCTGGCTTACGAAAAGGAGGTGATGGCATCTTCCGAAGTACGTGGCGACCGCATTCATTAATAGATATTATTTTTGTCGTTTCAACTTATGTCATTTCAATCATTATTACATACGGCTGCTCTTGAAAGCCTGCAACAATTATACGGTCAATCATTTGAAGCCACAGACTTCCAGGTTACGGCGACCAAGCCGGAATTCAGCGGTGATTACACCATAGTATTTTTTCCCTTGCTGAAAAAACTGCGCAGGAAACCTGAAGAATTAGGAAATGAGTTAGGAGAAAAGATTATAGCGCTCTTTCCGGAAGCCTTTACAGGTTTTAATGTGATCAAAGGTTTCCTGAATCTGCAACTGGCTGACGGTAACCTCGTACAATTTCTCAAAGAAAACTCCAACGATCCATCCTACGGAAAAAAAGTTTCGAATGGAGAAACCGTAATGGTAGAATATGCATCTCCCAACACGAATAAACCTTTGCACCTCGGCCACCTTAGAAATATTTTTTTGGGATGGAGCATGAGCGAAATCCTTGCAGCCAATGGGTACCAGGTGGTAAAGAGTTCCATCATCAACGATCGCGGCATTCATATCTGCAAGAGCATGATCGCCTGGCAACTGTATGCCGATGGAGCTACGCCGCAAAGTACGGACACCAAGGGCGACCACTTCGTTGGGGATTATTATGTAAAATTCAACGATGTATATCAGCAACAGATTGCGGAACTGACAGCATCAGGGATGGAAAAAAAAGTGGCAGAAAAAGAAGCGCCCATCATGAAACAGGCCCAGGAGATGTTGCTGCAATGGGAACAGGGCGATGAACAGGTGCGGGCGCTCTGGGCCACCATGAACAGTTGGGTATATGAAGGCTTTGATAAAACCTACAACAGGATTGGTGTTGGGTTCGACAAAGTATATTATGAAAGTGACACTTACCTCCTGGGCAAAGAATATGTTCAGGAAGGATTGGATAAAAAAATCCTTTTCAGGAAAGAAGACAACAGTGTCTGGATCGATTTGCAGGACGTGAACCTCGAAGAAAAACTATTATTGCGGGGTGATGGCACATCGGTTTACATGACACAGGATATCGGGTTGGCCATTCAGAAGTTTGAACAATATCCGCTGAAGAAAAGTATGTATGTGATCGGCGATGAGCAATTGCATCACATGAAAGTATTGAAAGCGATCTGCCGCAAACTCGGATTTCCATTTGCTGATGATATTTTTCACTTGAGCTATGGTATGGTGGAACTCACCACCGGAAAAATGAAGAGCCGTGAAGGAACGGTGGTAGATGCCGATGATATCATTGAAGAAATGGCCGGCACTGCGGCGGCACATACAGCAGCATTGGGAAAAGTGGAAGGTTCCACAGAAGAAGCATTATCAAAGTTGTACGACACACTGGGCCAGGGCGCAATGAAATTTTATCTGCTGCGTGTAGATCCTAAAAAACGAATGGTCTTCAATCCCGAAGAGAGTATTGACTTTCACGGATACACCGGCCCCTTTGTTCAATACACCTACGCAAGAATCAAATCCATTTTGAGAAAAGCAAATGTGGATGAGCAGCGTTTTGAATTCAGTGTCTCAACAGAAAATCTTTTCAAACTCGAAAAGGAATTAATTCTCCTACTCGAAAATTATGGAAGTATTCTCGACGAAAGTGCGAGAGAGATGAATCCTTCCATCATTGCCAACTACGCATTTAGCGTTTCAAAATTATTCAACAGTTTCTATGCAGAACATTCTGTATTGCAGGCTGAGAGCGAAGCAAAGAAGTCGTTCCGGCTCGCATTGTCCATGATGACAGCCAACGTTATCAAAAGCAGTTTGAAACTGCTTGGGATAAATGTTCCGGAACGGATGTAGGATTTCAATGAAGACCTCCCTTTCTGTCACTGCAAGTACAGTATCTGCACCGTCAGTTCTGTCTTTTGCTCCAGTACCACTCGCTTTCCTTTAGTGAGTTTCTCAATAATTTCCGGCGTATGGTGGCGAATGGTAAGCAATGTAAGTCCGGGAGTGGAAGTGGTTTCAAATTCATGGGTTTGATCTAAAATAAATTCCTTTTTCTCCTGAATATCGTCTATGCATAACAGTATGGAGATAGCGGTGTTTTGAGTGAGATTGGCTTTCACCAATGCTTTGGCAAACAATTCGCTCAGTCTTCTTGACGGCTTTCCTTCTATAAATGAGAAATCTTTCGTCTGAAATGAAAGTAATACCTGGTTGAATTTATACACGATCATCGGTGGCAACCCGGTCGATCTTATGTTATCAATGACAGTTCCATCAAGAGTTGGATTGATAAAACTCCGCGCATACAGGGGAATGGATTCATTCTGCAAAGGCTTGATGGTTTTTGGATGTATCACCTGTGCGCCATAATAGGACATTTCAATTACCTCTTTGTAATCCAGATGTGGAATCACTGCAGCCTCACCATATAATTTAGGGTCTGCATTCATCACCCCTTCCACATCTTTCCAGATGGTAACGGAATCCGCATGCAGCAGGTTTGCAAATACAGCAGCAGTGAAGTCACTTCCTTCTCTGCCCAATGTGGTAGATTGTCCGTCTAATGTTCTTCCTATAAAACCCTGCGTGATGATCACAGAAGATTGATCAAGAGCCGGTGACACCAGGCTCTTCATCGTACCACGAACTACATCCCATAATATGCCGGCTTCTCTGAAATGTTTGTTGGTCTTTATCACTTCCCGCGCATCCAACCAATCATTCTTGATTCCCCTTTCTTTCAGAAAAAAACTTACCAGTGTACTCGACAACAATTCACCAAAACATACAGCCTGGTCGTAATAAAAGTTATATTCAGCATCCTTATGCTGTTCAAGTAACAATTCCAATTGTTGAAAGAGGGTAGAAATCGTGGAGCAACAATCCTCGATAGCATGATCCTGAAGTAAAGCCGTTGCCATCGCAAGGTGAGATGCTTTCAATGTGGCAACAGCCTGCAGCGAAGCGTCCTTGTCGCCGGCAAAATACAGGGACACGATTTTTTCCAGAGCGTTGGTTGTTTTGCCAAGCGCAGAGATTACGAATAACTTTTTACCAGACCTCATGGTGGAAATGATGGAGGGAAGCATTTGTATTCTTTCAACAGTACTGATACTGGCGCCTCCGAATTTGTGTACCTGCATAAACGAAATTTGACAATGGAAAAGTAATACAATTGCCGCGAAAGCTGCCAACCTTCGCCAATCAGCATTTATCTTCATAAGATTCCACTCAAAGGTTGGCAACCTTTCGCTTCAGAGAGTTTTCTAAAGACTATTTTTGCACTACACCAAATACTACTTTATGGCTTTCATCAACAGGCAGGTATTAACCTTAGACGAATTTACCATCCGGGAAATGCGGGCATTTCCACAGGCTACAGGCGAATTGGCCGGTCTATTACGTGATATAGGACTGGCGGCAAAGCGCATTAATGTGGAAGTGAACAAAGCAGGGCTGGTGGATATCCTGGGCGAAACCGGTCAAATGAATGTGCAGGGTGAAGAAGTGAAAAAACTGGATGAATTTGCCAACGATCAGTTGGTGGGGGTACTCAAACACGGGATCAGTTGCGCCGGAATTGCGAGCGAAGAACTGGATGACTTCGTTGTGTTTGAAGACGAGATCAGTATGCAGTCGAAATATATCTGCATGTTTGACCCATTAGATGGCAGCAGCAACATAGATGTCAATGTCTCCATCGGAACCATCTTCAGTATTTATCGCAGGGTTACAGAAATAGGAACCCCTGTAAACATTTCAGATTTTTTGCAACCCGGCAATCGCATAGTAGCAGCAGGATATGTGATCTACGGCAGCAGTACCATATTGGTGTATGCAACCAAACGCGGCGTGAATGGCTTTACACTTGACCCATCTATTGGTGAGTTTTGCCTGAGCCATCCGGGTATTCGCTGTCCGGAATCCGGGAAGATATACTCCATCAATCACGGAAATTTCTTTGGATTCTCGGATGGTGTAAAAAAATATGTAGAGATATGCCAGACGAAAAGCAAGTCTAACGGTGGCCCATACACGCAGAGATATATCGGCAGCATGGTGAGCGATGTACACCGCAACCTGATCAAAGGCGGTATATTCATTTACCCCGGCACTACCGGAAGGCCGGAGGGAAAATTAAGATTGCTCTATGAATGCAATCCGTTTGCATACATCATTGAAAAAGCAGGAGGCAGGGCTACTGATGGCAATGTAAGAATCCTCGAAAAAGTTCCGACCAAACTGCATGAGCGAACTCCATTCTTTGTCGGCAGCGCTGCCATGATGGACGAATTAGAATCGTGCCTTGCTATCGATGAGCATTAAATTTGCAACATGACACCCATCATCAGTGTAAAAGACCTCAAAAAGAAATACGGGAATTTCGAAGCGGTGAAAGGAATTTCTTTCGACGTTTATGAAGGAGAAATTTTTGGATTGCTCGGGCCCAATGGCGCCGGAAAATCCACTACTCTCGAAATCATGGAAACCCTGAGGCAGAAAACATCCG
>JBDHYH010000074.1:0-20499 GCA_039811325.1 Chitinophagaceae bacterium
CAAAAACTTTGCCCCGCCGTTCCAGTAAATTTGAAGTGAATGGTATCATCGGGCAAACCTGCAGCACGATATTTCTTGGTAATCTCATTGGAGAGAATGGTTCCTATCGTTCTGTCCGTATTCTTAAGTGAAAATGTTTTCGAAACTTTCTGTCCTTTTTCTATGGCTGGTTTTGCTTCTTGCAACAACTGCCAATCCAATACACCATCCAATCCATGATCCTGATTTTCCTGCTGATACAATCCTACATTTTCAGATGCAGGCTCTTTGTACAACACTGGAGACAGATCAAGTGCTTTGTATTTCCAATGGTCAATATTATCTCTCCTTTCAAGACAATCCGACTGGCCTACCATTTCATTGATAGTTCTGAATCCCAAATCAGCCATGATCTCACGGAGTTCCTGGGTAATAAACCTGAAGAAGTTCACCACATGATCCGGATCGCCTGTAAACCTGCTTCTCAACAAAGGATCTTGTGTGGCCACACCTACCGGGCATGTATTCAGATGGCATTTGCGCATCATGATACAACCTTCGACAATCAATGCTGCCGTTGCCACGCCCCATTCTTCAGCACCAAGCAAAGTTGCGATCGCAATGTCGCGGCCGGTTTTCATTTGTCCATCAGATTGTACTACTACCCTGCTACGAAGGCCGTTTTTCACTAACGTTTGATGCGTTTCTGCAAGGCCCAGCTCCCATGGCAGCCCTGCATGACGAATGGAACTCACAGGTGAAGCGCCCGTGCCGCCATCGAATCCGGCAATAAGAATTACATCTGCCTTTGCCTTGGCTACGCCGGCAGCAATCGTACCCACACCGGCTTTTGAAACCAATTTCACATTGATACGTGCCTGGCGATTGGCATTCTTTAAATCATAGATCAATTGCGCAAGGTCTTCGATGGAATAAATATCGTGGTGTGGAGGTGGAGATATCAAACCTACTCCTGGTGTGGAATGACGAACCCTTCCGATCCATTCATCAACTTTATGCCCCGGAAGTTGACCACCTTCCCCCGGCTTAGCACCCTGCGCCATTTTTATTTGTAACTCATCTGCCTCTGTAAGGTATAGACTTGTAACTCCAAATCTTGCTGACGCTACTTGTTTGATTGCAGAACGCATGGAATCGCCGTTCTCCAATTTATCATAACGCTTTTCATCTTCTCCACCTTCGCCGGTATTACTCTTGGCACCAATTCTATTCATGGCAATAGCAAGCGTGGTATGTGCTTCCCATGAAATGGAACCAAACGACATAGCACCTGTTGCAAATCGTTTGAAAATATTTTCTGCTGGCTCCACCTCATCAATAGAAATAGAAGGCCTTGTCTTCCTGAATCGAAACAGGCTTCTGAGTGTTACTGCTTTTTCAGCCTGATCATTGATGAGTTTGCTGTATTTTCTGAAGATGTTGTAGTCATTCATTTTTGTAGAATGCTGCAACAGGTGGATGGTCTGCGGATTGAACAAATGCACTTCCCCTTTACGCTTCCATTGGTAATTGCCTCCTTCCGGAAGTCGATTTACAGGAATCTGTTTGGGACTAAATGCAAACTGGTGTTTAGAAAGCGCTTCCCTCGCAATCTCATCCAGGCCCAACCCTTCTATTCTGCTCACACAGCCTGTAAAGTAACGATCTACTACATCACTGTTCAGCCCTAAGATTTCGAATATCTGTGCGCCCTGGTATGATTGCAATGTAGAGATTCCCATTTTTGAAAATACTTTCAGCAGTCCATTGCAAATGGCTTTGATATAATTTTTGCGCAACTCATATCCATCCAGTTCAGTTTCCCAATTGTCGGCAGCCTTCATATTCCTGATCGTAGCCAATGCGAGATACGGATTGATAGCAGTAGCACCAAACCCGATGAGGCATGCGAAGTGTTGCACTTCCCACACATCTCCTGCTTCTACAACCAATCCAACCTGTCCGCGATAACCTTTGCGAATCAGGTGATGATGCACGGCAGCAGTCGCAAGCAATGAAGGAATCGCCGCATGTTCAGAATCAATAGCGCGGTCTGAAAGAATGATCACTTCAAATCCATCTTCGACAGCGTCTGTTGCATAACGGCAAATTCTATCGAGGGCTGCCTTCAGCGAACCAGGCTTTCCATCTGCCCTGAAATAAATTTGAATTGTCTTGGATTGAAAAATACCGGTGTCAATACTCCTCAGTTTTTCCAACTCAGTACTGGTGAGTACAGGATGTTTTAATGCGACAGCATGACAATGCATGGGTTCTTCAGAAAGAAGGTTGCCATTATTACCAACATATGATGCAAGGCTCATCACCAACCGTTCGCGAATGGGATCAATCGGTGGATTGGTTACTTGCGCGAATAGTTGTTTGAAATAACTGGTAAGATGTTGCGGCTGATCTGATAGGACAGCTAATGGCGTATCAGTACCCATAGCGCCGATTGGTTCTTTACCTTCCAGCGCCATGGGCTTGATGATCTGCTCAATATCTTCTGAAGTATAACCGAACGATTTTTGATACTTGAAAATAGATTCATCAGAAAGATGCGTGAATGCCACACGCGGCGGAGGCAATTCTTCAAGACGGATTTTGTATTGATCCAACCAGGCGCCATAAGGTTTTTGCGAGCAAATTGAATGCTTCAGGTCTTCGTCTGTGATCAGGCAGCCCTGTTCCATATCCACCACAAACATTTTGCCCGGATGCAACCGGCCATACTTTTTTACATTTTCAGGATGCACCGGCAATGCACCTGTTTCAGATGCCATGATCACGCGGTCATCATGGGTAACACAATAGCGTGAAGGACGCAACCCGTTTCTATCGAGTGTAGCGCCGATCATTTTACCATCAGTAAATGAAATGGATGCAGGCCCGTCCCATGGTTCCATCATGCAGGCATAGTATTCATAGAATGCCTTCCTTACCGGATCCATTTTATCATTATCATCCCATGCTTCAGGAATCAGCATCATCATTACCTGCGGAAGAGAACGACCAGTGAGTGTAAGCAACTCAATCATGTTGTCGAGACATGCGGAATCAGACTGTCCATCAGAAACGATTGGAAGCAACATATCCATCTCCTCTTCAGTAAAATACGGGGAAGTGAAGCAGCTCTCACTGGCACGAAGCCAGTTCAGGTTGCCCTGCAACGTATTGATCTCACCATTGTGAGCAATATACCTGAAAGGTTGTGCGAGCTTCCATGACGGGAAGGTGTTGGTTGCAAACCTGGAATGGATCAACCCGAATGCGGAAACCAATCCCTTATTCTGAAGGTCAGGGAAATAAAAACGTACCTGGTTGCTGGTCAACTGGCCCTTATAAACCATCGTTCTGCAACTCAGGGAGGCGATATAAAAACCAATGGCATCCTGCTTTACAGAATTCTTGATTGTATGAGAAGCATAATTTCTCAGGATAAATAATTTTCTTTCGAAATCATCTCCTGAATGAATGTGTTCAGGACATGCAATAAAGACATGCTCCATCACCGGCTCTACAGACAATGCTGAATTACCGATCTGTGAAGCATTCACCGGAACCTTTCGATACATGAGAATCTCAAGACTCAATTTTTCTGCTGCTCTCGCAAAAGTTTCTCGGCACTCTTCGCGGGCTTTCACATCTTTAGGAAAAAATATAACCCCAACAGCATATCTTCCAAATGCAGGAAGCGAAATGCCTGACTGAATACATTCTGCAAAAAGAAATTCATGTGGAATCTGGATCATGATGCCGGCGCCATCACCCGTATTGCTCTCGCAACCGCATGCCCCGCGATGCTCCATATTCTCCAAAAGAGTGAGTGCGTCGCTGACGATTTGATGCGATTTGTTCCCGGAAATATTTGCTACAAACCCAACCCCACAGGAGTCGTGTTCAAACTCGGGTCTGTACAAACCGGTGTTTTTTACCTTCATTTTGAATTTTGTTAACTTGAAGTATAGGTTTGTTGAATATTATCCAACTATTACCAAAACAATCGCCTAAATATACTAATTGACGGTTAAATCAGTGGATATCTTACAAATAAATTTTCCACAACAATTTTGTGTATGATAATTAAGGCATCATTAATCTGAACTATCCTTCATAAAAGCAGCAAACCAACTATGCATTGGAGCCGGGTGTATTGTCGGGGGCGATTAAAGACACCCGCCTGTAGAGACCCCTACCGGCTGATGCCCTTCACCGCCTGGAATTGGGACATCCGATTGGTATCGGATCTGAAATGCGTCCCTGGAGTCTTGCAATAATTCCGGGAATCCTAATTTGACTTTCTTTGCATGATACATGGAACGGACAAAGAATATCCGATATTTTTTATTTGGTCAGCATCTGGCCGATGGCATCAGGGTTACGATCACAATTATCACTCCCGCACTGGTATATGCATTTGCAGGTGATATTGAAACCGGTGTCCTTACATCACTTGGTGCATTGTGCCTGAGCATTAGTGATGCTCCCGGCCCTGTGAAGCACAAACGCAATGGAATGTTTTATTGTCTTGTCTTCGTTACGCTAATGGCGCTTCTTACAGGATTTCTCAATCACAGTACCTGGGGTATGGGAGTGCTGATTGTTATTTCCACTTTCTTCTTTTCGATGTTCAATATTTATGGCAGTCGCGCAGCTTCAGTAGGAACTGCTGCTCTTCTCATCATGATATTGCGAATGGCACATTTATTACCAACCGAAGATATCCTTAGAATTACTTTAGATATCGCAATCGGTGGTGCATGGTACATGCTTTCTGCAATGGGTTTTTACATTCTTGTTCCGAATCGCCCAGCACAGAGAGCATTAGGAGTTTGCATTTCAGAAACAGCAAAATACCTGATGATCAAATCTGAATTGTATGATATTAAATCTGATTACGAGACTTCTTACAAAAGGCTTTTGGATCAACAGGCTATAGTAAGTGAGAAACAAAATGAAGTACGCGAATTGCTTTTTAAGAGCCGTACATTCCTGAAAGAATCGACTCATGAAGGCAGGCTCCTGCTGGTGACCTTTGTTTCTACTGTCGATCTGTTCGAACAGATCATGGCTACATGGTATGATTATGGAGAACTTCGTGAAAAATATAAAGACCTCGATGTACTTAATGAGATCAGTCAATTGGTCAAGAATCTTGCAGGGAAACTTTCTGAAATCGGTATGGCCATTCATTCAAATGAAGAATACGACAGCAAGAGTGACCTCATCTCGCGATTAAATGAACTAAAGACAGGTACAGAAAAAATTCTTTCCGGCCCTTTGGATGTTACCCTGAGAAAAATCATTATCAACCTGAAGAATCTTGGCGAACGGATTGACAGAATCAGTAATTATTTTTCGGCAAGAAAAGGAGATGTAAAAACCAACCTGAACAAGAATGATTACAGTCGGTTTGTTTCTCATCAGAAAATCAATGGCACCTTGTTCTTCAACAACCTGAATATGCATTCTTCTGTATTCAGGCACTCGCTTCGCGTAATGATCACCTGCCTTGCAGGATACGTTCTCGCAAAAATGATTTTCACAGGTCAGCATAGCTACTGGATATTGATGACTATTATCATCATACTCAAGCCAGCATTCAGCTTAACGAAAGATAAAAACAAAGATCGCCTCATGGGTACTATAGGCGGAGGTATCATTGGGCTGTTGTTGTTGTTATTTATCAAGAATGAAGTCGCCATATTCTTCCTGTTAGTAATTTTTATGCTGGGCACTTATACGTATGTCAGGCTGAACTATGTAGTAATGGTCATATTTCTGACGCCGTATGTTTTAATTCTGTTCCATTTTCTGAAATTAGATGTAATAGGAATTGCGGGCGAACGCCTGCTGGACACCGCCATCGCCAGTACGCTCGCGTGGCTGGCCAGCCACTATTTATTTCCGCGATGGGAAGCATTTACCATCAGAAAAAATCTGCTCGATGTATTGCAGGCCAACCGGAAATACATGAGTAAGTTAGTAGCAGCTTTTCAAAAGAAGGATGACCCAACCGTTGAGTACATGCTTGTCAGAAAAGAAGTATTTGTGTCAACCGCCAATCTATCTGCAGCACTGCACCGAATGCAAAGTGAGCCTAAGAATAAGCAACAGCACCATGCAGAAATCTATGAGTTGGTAGTTTTGAATCATGTATTGAGTTCCAATATTGCAAGCCTTTTCAATACAGTGAAAGCTGAACCTGCACGATTCCCATCGGCCTTTGTACTGAAACTCCGAAGCAGTATTGAAGATATGGAGACATCAATTAAGAGATTATCGCCTGAACTGCCTGCATTGAAGCCTCCTGCAAAGGACGACTGGTCAAATGGTATCGCCAATGAATCTGTAAAACAACAATTGGATTTCATTCGAAAAATCACCATCGATATCAAAAAGACAGTAATGAAAATATCAGGCAATCAAAAGTAGTTCGACAATAAAATCCGGATACCTACAATACCCAGCGACACTGCCAGCGCTTTCACGATAATTCTTCCCTTCAACCTCCTGGAAAGAAAAGCACCCAATTGTGCTCCGGGTATCACACCGATGATCAGGCCAATGGTCATGCGCAACACATGAGGGTCATCATACACACCCTGGAAGATGTGGACGATCACACTGACAGTAGCCATAATAGCCAGGATAAAATGTGATGTAGCTGTCGCAATGTGAACCGGAAAATGCAGCCATTCTACCATCGCCGGCACATGAATGATTCCTCCGCCAATACCCAATAGTGGTGAAAAGTATCCGACAAAGATGCTGAGTATGATACCGATCTTCATATCGTATGCATAGGAATACGATTCACCCCACTTGTCAGTAAGGGATTGATTGATCCATGATCTTTTGGGTTGAAGCGGTGTTGTAACTTCTTTGTGGTTCTTCTTTCGAAAAAATAAGAATATGGACAGAGCCACGAGGATCACTCCAAAAATAATGTTGAAAAAATCTCTTGGTATCACCTTTGTCGTAAGCACACCGAGTATAGAACCAGGGATGGTGCAGATGGCAAAGATGATTCCTGCTTTATAATCAACTCGCCCTCCACGCATATATGCTACACTGCCTGAAGTGGCATTAGCCGCTACCACAGCCATTGAGATGGCGGTGATCACCTCAGGTGAAAACTCAGGGAAGGCCAGTAACATCAGCGGTACCAGAATAAAACCACCACCGGCGCCGATCAATGTGCCAATAGTGCCAACCGCAAATCCGACAAGTATTAATACAACAAGATGCTCCATTCACTTCAGTTCAAATCATAAGAAAGTGGCCAAAGATATTTGAAAAAGCGCTTCAAAATTTTTCGATAATTCCCATGCCGAATAATGCATAATCGTATTTGACGGGGTCATCGGCATCAAGCCTTTTCAGATTGGCCGTGAGTTCCATCGCAGCCCTCCAGTCATTCTGCTTCCTGGTGAGGAGACCGAGTGATCGCGCTACTCTTGCCACATGCACATCCAGAGGACATACCAATTCAGACATGCCCACACTTTTCCATATACCAAAATCGACACCACAATCATCATTGCGAACCATCCAGCGCAGGTACATATTCAGGCGCTTGCAGGCCGATTGCTTTTTTGGAGCAGCTATGTGTTTGCGTGTACGGTCCGGAATATGTGGTAATGAAAAGAAATAATTATAAAAATAATCGAGTGATGCTTCCATGATGTAAGATTGCTTCAACGTTTCATGATTGAAGAAAGCATCTTCCAGAGAATGATATTCCCGGTAATGTCGCTGAAAAAAACTGATAAAGTAGAGCAGGTCATCTCCATTAAAAGTGCGATGAACGAAATACTGAAGTTGCTTCAAGTCTTTGGGTGTATGGTTTATACAAAAATCATAAGGTGCATTGTCCATCCACCCCATCAATTGGTTGCACTTACTGATGGTGGTTTTCCGGATGCCCCACGCCAGTATCGCAGCAAAAAATCCGGATATCTCAATATCCTGCAGTCCTGAAAATTGATGAGGTACGCTTACAGGATCGTTCGCGATAAATTCCGGGCGATTGAAAGTCTCAACCTTTTTGTCCAATAACTTTTTAAGCTGTATCAGATCAGGCATTGATAGCATGATTCAAATCTTCAATCAAATCATCCACATCCTCAATTCCGACACTCAACCGTATAAGCGAGTCCGTTAGTCCGTTCTTCAACCTCTCTTCGCGGGGAATGCTGGCATGAGTCATAGTGGCAGGATGACCAATCAGGCTCTCTACCCCTCCCAGGCTTTCTGCCAAAGAAAATAGTTTAGTATTGGACAATACTTTCATGGCCGCATCTATACTGTCATCTTTCAACGTAAAACTCATCATACCTCCGAAACCTCTCATTTGTTTTTTGGCAACTGTATAGTTGGGATGGTCTTCGAATCCACACCAGTTCACTTTATCCACTTTGTCATTATTACGCAGCCAACGTGCGATCTTTTCTCCATTCTCACAATGCCGCTGCATTCTCACATGAAGTGTCTTCAAACCTCTGAGAACGAGGAAGCAGTCCTGCGGTCCGGGTACCGCGCCACAACTGTTTTGAATAAAAGCCAATTGATCGCGCAATCCACTATCGTTTACTACAATGCAACCATGTACTACATCACTATGGCCACCGATATACTTTGTAGCAGAGTGAACGACGATGTCTGCCCCAAGATCTAAAGGATTCTGAAGATAGGGCGACGCAAATGTGTTGTCAACCGCCATTAATACATGATGCTTTTTACAAATAGCTGCCACGCCGGCAATATCAGTAACAGACATCATCGGGTTGGTTGGTGTTTCTGTCCATACCAGCTTCGTATTCTTATTAATGTGCTGCTCAATGGAAGAGGCATCCTGCATATCAACAAAATGGAATTGAATTCCATATTTCTGAAACACTTTGGTAAACAGTCGGTAGGTACCACCATACATATCGGCAGCAGCAAGCACTTCATCACCGGGTACCAATAATTTTATAATGGCATCAGTTGCTGCCATACCGCTGGAAAAACTCAATGCGAACTTTCCGTTCTCCGCTGCTGCCAGTGCAGTCTGCAATGCATGCCTTGTAGGATTCTGAGTACGTGCGTATTCATAACCTTTATGTTTTCCGGGGCCATCCTGTACAAAGGTGGAAGTCTGGTATATCGGTGTCATGATGGCTCCTGTAGATGGATCAGGTTCCGCACCGGCATGAATGTATTTAGTTGCTTGTTTCAAGACAAAATATTTTTTATTGATCAGAATTGAATGGGAAGGCTCACTTTGACATCATCCCAAACAACGTTCATTGCTGCACCCGAATTGGTTGGGGTAAAATAAATGCTCATGTATTCTGTTACTCCAGGGTTTTTGATAACAGGAACGGTGGTGCGAACGACATCTTTGGAACTATTGTACTTAAATGCGCCCCAGGTATCGGTTTCATTGTTCAAAATGATTGTCCACTTGTCAGGTGCAGGGATGGCATACATGGTATAGCGTCCCTTCTTAATAGTTTTGCCTCCTACTTTTACATTTCTGTATAAATCAATTTCTGTCGCTTCATTGGCGCCGAGTCGCCACACATCTCCAAACTCCACAAGCCCACCGAAAATCAGCCTTCCTCCTTTGTGAGGCCTGCTATAGATCACACGCATTACAGGCTGAGCCGTTGCTTTGTTCTGTATTTTCAGGATTGGGTAATTTGCCGGGAAGTAACTAACATCCATTGGTGATTGATCTACCGGAGGAACGAGATTGTCGCTTTGAGCAGTTGTAATCTGGCTAATGAGCAATAGAATGGCTGTTATTAATGTCTTCATATTCTTTAACTGATTTGCAAATATAGATGCTTTTACCCAGCCCTGAGGTTGCCTAAGGATTGTAAAGCATATTCTTTCATTTCAGGAAAGAAATGCTCATAGCATAATTGAAGCGCTGTATAGTTTTCATTAAATATTTTGTATGCCTCATCCGATGACTGCATGTACAATGACCGTCGTACAAGCCCATTCAGGCTTTTTTGAATCCCTGTTACCATCCGGTAGCCGGAGAGCCAGTTTTCCGTTTTCATAAAGGGAAACAGCGTTGCAAATACCGACGGAAAGTGATCTTGATTTTTCTCGAGTGCCGAATAGGTTTCTTTTGCAAAGTTTTCAAGAGCAATAGCATCATAAAACTCTTTATTATCATTGGCGAGAAAATGGTCGTAAATAATGTCAACAATAGGCCCTGAATAGAGGCGGTAGGCAGGACGAAAAAAAGATTTTGCTTCCTGTGTTGCCTGATGAGCATCTGTAAAAGCATCTATCATACGGTGCAGCATTATTCCTTCCTGGATTGGAACAGGAAAGTTGAATCTCTTTTTCCCCTTTACAAAATCACTGATCATATTACCAGTGAGTATCGCATCATCTTCAAATGAAAGAACAGCATGTGCTAAAAAGTTCATGATTCAAAAATAACGAACGCAGGTCAGTATATCCGTGAACATTCATCTAAAATCTGGCATATAATTTTCTGTGATGAAAATGAGGGACAATAGCACGAGTGTGATGACCGATGAAGAAATAATGGATAACCACGGAGGCAGGGTGAATAAAGAAAATGTATCCGAAAGTGGTTGTCGGTGGTAGGGCACGGTCTTTGAATCTAAAACAGAAGTGATATGAAAGTGTTTGATTCAGTTGAATCGAAGCAAGAGACTGGCGCCAGGTACAAAGAAGGTTTTTATATCGATGAGTGGTGATAAGAAAGATCACTTTTGTTTTGAAGGCAGGTATCCCTGCCTTTTTTCGTGTAGAAAAAAATTCACAATTCCGTTGGCTGTGAGAATCCACGTGGCGCATCCCAAATTTTCGTGGAGGCTGTCCACTTTTGAAAGAGGTCTTCTTGTTGAAAGTTGCCAGCCTTTGCCTCAAAATTTCCCTTGCTAAGGAGAATCGTTTTGCAAAATTTGGGATTGAATAATTTATGTTTGTATAAATGTTTTGAACATGTACTCCATTAATCAGATATCTGAAAACGGTTTTGATAAAATCACTTTGAGAGACAACAGTAACGGTTGTTTTGCTGACATCATTCCATCTTGTGGAGGTATCCTCCATCAATTCGGCACAGAAAGAAATGGTGAAGTGATCAGGGTAATTGATAACTATGCTTCACTCAAAGAATTCCGGGAAGAAGTAGAAAGCCTGGGATTCAGAAGTTGCAAACTCTCCCCTTTTGTATGCCGGTTGAAAGATGGCAGTTACACATTCGGTGAAAATCACTACCAGATTCAGAATGGCTACGACCAGAATGCACTTCACGGGCTTTTGTACAAGAAATCTTTTACCGTGATCGCCCATCATGCAGAACCGGAAGGCGCAGTTTTAAGATTACACTATGCTTATAATAATGAAGACCCCGGTTTTCCATTTGTTTATGATTGCTTCGTAACTTATGAATTACTAAAAGACTGCCGCCTGAAAATTAGTACTACAATTCATAATCATTCTGATGGACTCATGCCGATACAGGATGGATGGCATCCATATTTTACATTGGGCGGCAAAATTGATGACCTCGAATTGGAATTTCAGTCTCTGAATAGAATGGTCTTTGATGATCATTTGCTCCCGACCGGAGAAAAGGCAAAGGATGAGACATTCGGATCATTAAGAACGATCGGCGATATCCATTTGGATAACTGTTATGAACTCGATTTCCAGGAATGCCAACCTCTTTGTGTATTGAGAAATGTGTCCAACCAAGTTGAAGTACAATTATTCCCTGATTCATCTTATCCATTTCTGCAGGTATATACACCCGATCATCGCAGAAGCATCGCTATCGAAAACCTGAGTGGCCCGCCAAATGGATTTAACCTTGGATTCGGATATAAAACATTACAACGTGGCGAAGAGGCGGTTTTCAGCACAACCTATAAAATACATTTACTAAAACAATAGTTATGCATCCACTGGCCCAAAAAGTACAGGAAATTTTTGCAAAGAAATTCAATCGTCCGTGCAGAATATTTTTTTCGCCGGGCCGTATCAACCTGATTGGAGAACATGTGGACTACAACGATGGATTTGTAATGCCTTGCGCCATTGATAAAGGAATGTATTACGCAATTGCGCCAAACGAAACGGATATTATCAATATTTACTCCCGCGAATTTGATGAAATGCTCACCGTAAAAGTGAATAACATCAAGCCCGATGAGGAATGGAAGAACTATGTATTGAGCGTCATGAATGAATTTCAGTTGGCAGGAAAAAAGATCAAAGGATTTGATTGTGTCATCGGTGCAAATATCCCATCAGGTGCAGGCCTGTCTTCATCTGCCGCTTTGGAAGGGGGATTAGCCTTTGCGCTCAATGAGCTATTTGCCTATGGTTATTCAAGGGAGAAACTTGCCTTTCTTTGTCAGAAGGCAGAGCATGGATACCCCAAAGTCAATTGTGGCATCATGGACCAATATGCCAACATGTTTGGAAAAGAAAACGAAGCTATCCTGCTCGATTGCAAAAAGTTGAAACACGATTATCTGCCTTTGGAACTTGGCGAATACAGCATCGTATTGATCAATTCCAAAGTACATCATGCCCTTGCCGCATCTGCATATAACACACGGCGCAGCGAATGCGACACAGGAATAAAGATCATTCGGGAGAATAGTTCTTTCAAATCATTCAGGGACATTGGAAATTCTGAAGTACTACAACGCTTTGAAGAGAAGATGGGCAAATATGTATGGAAGCGATGCACCTTTGTCGTAGATGAGATACAGCGTACAAGAGAAGCTGCAAAACTTTTGAAGCATAAGAAAATAAAAGAATTCGGCGCTTTACTGTTTAAATCGCATGATGGATTGAGCGAATTATACAAGGTGAGTTGTGCAGAATTGGATTTCCTGGTCAAGCAGGCACGGAGCAATGAAGATGTAATCGGAGCACGGATGATGGGTGGCGGATTCGGAGGTTGTACCATCAATTTAGTAAGAACAACCGGGAAGGAGAAGTTTATTGAATCTACTCTTGCTGCATACAAAAAGGAATTTCAGAATGCTGCTGAAAGTTATGACGTAGTTACTTCGGAAGGCACGCATGAGGTATTGAATGCATAGGAACAAGTTACAAGCAACCGTAGGACGACAGAGAACAATGAAGAAAATACTTAAATGGACATTGATAATCTTAGGTGTCGGACTTTTGACTTATGTTGGATTTTGGATTTACGCAATTTCAGTATTTGCAGGAGTGTTTGACAAAACCTATTCAACGCAAGACTTAATTGACAATTATAATAAGAAGTCAACGGAAATTTGGGAAGTAAAAGACTATGTAAACAAAATAGTTCCACCAAACAAATCGGTTGACATAGAGTTTGACGACAATAATACATTAGGGATTTTTCACGTGACAGTTGGCGGTAATTACAATAGTAATTGGGACGTAGAAGCCAATTCGGGAAAGGCAGACACTTTGTTGCAAGAACTTGGTTGGACAATGCAAATTGTATATCAGTTGAAAGTGGAGAACCTTGCAAAATTGGTTTTCAAAGAAGTGGAATGGGTAAATATTTCTATAATCTGTTTGACAAACCAATTGCTGACAGTTTGAAAAGAAACTATAACGACAGTTGCACTTACATATTATATAATGACAAAGTTGTTTTAGAATACGGTGGCGGTGCAATTGGACCGCAATGTTTTCCAACTTTTAAACGTGGACAGCAATGATAATAACACGAAAAATAAAACGGCTGCTTGTAATAAACAAATTGGCAATAGAGCCGGTGAAGTACTTCTATTGAGCTTTTGTGCGAGTTTGAACGATAGTAATTCTATTCAACATTTGTGCTAATAGCGGCTCCATCGCCAATTTGCAAACCAGTGCAAGAAAAAATAATAGTGAATGTTTTTTCAAATATGAATACATTCGTTGATTGAAATCTGCTTATCCATAATCCAATTATATGTCCCATTTAATTAAAAGCAAAGACCGGTTCTACAGTCTTGATGTTTTCAGGGGTGCTACAGTAGCCCTTATGATCATGGTAAACAATCCCGGCTCCTGGTCGTACATCTATTCACCACTCGATCATTCGGAGTGGCATGGCGTTACACCTACAGACCTCGTGTTTCCATTTTTTCTTTTTGCTGTCGGCAATGCCTTTGCATTTGTAATGCCAAAACTACGGGAAGCAGCACCTTCTGCATTTTGGTCGAAGGTGATCAGGAGAACCATCCTCATCTTTGCCATCGGATTGTTTTTAAACTGGATACCTTTTGTGAGGTGGAGTGGCGACAGCCTTGTTTTCAGGGGTTGGAGTTACACAGGCACTGATGGTGTAGAGCATGGCATCCGTGTCATGGGTGTATTGCAACGCATAGCTCTTGCCTATTTCTTTGCGGCAGTCATCATATATTTTTTCAAAGTAAGAGGATCATTTTACATAGCATGCCTGTTGCTACTCTTCTATTGGATTTTGTGTCTTGCAATGAATCCCATTGATCCATTTAGCATTCATGGATGGTTTGGAACAGATATAGATAAAGCTGTTTTTGGGCCTGCACATCTATGGCATGGTGAAGTGAGAGATGGTGTAGCACTGGCTTTTGATCCGGAAGGGTTGATGAGCACGTTTGGGCCGGTAGCACAGGTGATCCTGGGATATTTGTGTGGTGATTATATCGTAAAAAAAGGTAAGACACCTGAAATGGTCAATGGCTTGTTTGTAGCAGGAGCTGTGTTTCTGTTTTCCGGATACGTGTGGGATTTTCTCTTCCCTATCAATAAGAAAATATGGACCAGTTCTTATGTGATATTCACTACGGGGTTGGCCATGGAGATCATTGCTGTGATGATCTACCTTATCGAGTTGAAAGGTAAGCACGGTTGGTTAGATAAGTTCTTCAATGTATTTGGGAAAAACCCATTGTTCATTTTTATTCTTTCCGCGTTCATTCCCAGGTTTACAGGATTGATTCGTATTCCGCAGGGTATGGATGCTTCAGGGAATTTAGAATACACAACACCGTTAGGATGGTTTTATGCACATATTTGCAAACCTGTTTTTCCTGACAACCTGAAGAATGGGTCGCTTCTCTATGCCATCATCTGGATATGTGCGATGTGGTTGATTGTTTACTGGATGGATAAGAAGAAGATTTATGTGAAGGTGTAGCAGATGGAAATTGCATCAAAAAATTTGCCGTGGTGTAATGTAAAACCATCTAATAGCTCAAACACATAAAAGGTTTTCATGCTTTAATAAATAATTTTCCGGGATGGAAGAGGGAATTTTCAATGTTTGCATTGGTTCAAATTTATTCTCCTTCACAAATACATTTACAGAATGAGGAGTAACAGATGGATGATAAGACACCTGTGCACTGCCCACATTCCTAAAACCTTCAGATTCAAACATGGTGATCACATGCAGATCATTGATAAAAACCATTGACCAGATGATGTTATTTTCCAAGCAGAATTCAGAACGCTCTTCATACAAGGCTCTCCCCAACCCATTCTTTCTGAATTGCGGATGCACTACTAACCTGCTGAAAAATGCGAATGGGAATCCGGATGGAAGATGGAGATGTGCAGTAGCATGATGATAAGGTAGGCTTTCAAGTGAATGAACAATGTTGAGCCGTGCAGCAGCTATTATTGTATCCTTATCATCAAGGACGACCCAATGAATGGCTGATTCATCCAACGCATCTTTCCATCCCTTCGGAAACAGCGATTTGTTGACAATATCATTTCTTGACGACCCTTCCCAGGCTGTGAGCCTTAGATCATAAATTTCCTGCAGGCGTGAAGGATTTGTCAGAATGGCTGTCCGGAATTTGTTGTTGATGCCCGATACCATTTCGCTATGTTGAAAACCTGGAAATGAATGGGTTTGAATTGTTGTAGGAGGCGGCACTTCAAGAGTGCAGTATTCTGCAAGGGTATTCATTATTAGGTCGGGAGCATTAAGATTTGTGAGTAATAAAAGAAAGGAAAATATTCAGAAGGATGCCGGGTAATGGAGCATTACCTTTTAATGTATCAACGTCGGAGTGTAAGTTGAGATGTCATTACTTCTGCTTTAATCGCAAAGCAAAAATAAAAGAGAATTCAAATTCAATAATGTTATTATTCAGAATTTCCTTTTCTCGCAAGTGGATAATACACTAAGAAATCACTATCGCCAAGATTGGCAACTTTCGCTAAAGATGATTCCGTTCAAGGGTTGGCAACTGTGGATCATTCGCAACATCTTGAAATGCACCCGCTTGAATAATCCTGCATGACTTTGATTATATTTACACCTACCGTCTTCATCTATACCGGCAGCAACTCATGAAGCCATTATTATTTTTTTTCGCGATCGCTATGTTAAGTAACAGAACTGCAACTGCTCAGGAGTTAAAGAAGCAATTACATGAAGTAATGACCAATAGCTTTCCTCCCGGAATACCGGGTGGCGCACTTCTCGTCATCAAGGACAACCAGGTGATCATCGAAGAGGGCTTTGGAGTTACAGATTTAGACTCCAAAAAGCAGATTACACCTCTCACGAATTTCAGAATGGCATCTGTAAGCAAACAATTCACGGCCTTTTGTATCCTTACGCTTGCACATCAACACAAAATCAATTTGCATGATCTTGTTTCCAAATATTTGACCGGCCTTCCAACATTTGCAAGTAAGGTCACCATCCGGCATCTTCTCACGCATTCTTCCGGATTGCAGGATTATGAATCTCTGATTTCCGACACTGTTACCCGGCAGGTAAGTGATGCTGATGTTCTGAATATGGTAAGGAAGTCAGACAGTTTGTATTTTCAACCCGGTACCCGCTTCAGATACAGCAATGGAGGTTACTGCCTGCTTACGCAAATCGTGGAGAAGGTTTCAGGAATGCCCTATCCTGATTTCATTCATAAGTTTGTATTTGCTCCACTAAAGATGCAGCGTACTTCCATAATGCAAAAAGGAAAAACAATTCCTGATCGTGCTTATGGATACCACAATACAAATAGCATCTGGAAATTTGCAGATCAAAGTATCACCAGCGCTACCATGGGTGATGGTTGTGTATATACTTCATTGAATGACTATGCAAAATGGATCAGGTCGCTCTGGAATGAGCAATTATTTTCATTTGACAAAGGAAATAATCCTATGCAATCCCACATCAGGCTTTCTGATATTTTAGATTATGGCTATGGTTGGTTTACGTGCAAATTGCCCAATGGAACCAGGTGCGATTTTCATTCCGGCGAAAGCACCGGCTTTCATAATATCGTGTTTCATCAACCCGATAAAAAATTGCTGATCGTAATTTTTTCGAATAGTGATGATGAAAGGATTTCTAAAGCCTTTGACCGTGTAGCAAGCATCATGAAGATCGACTGGCCGGGTAGGGAAAAAGGAATTTCATTGTTTGATTATATGCACAGGTTGTACTAGTGAGGTTTTGTACGAATTGAAAATTTGATTTAGACCCACATTTCGCAGGATAACACCCCGGCGGATGACAGCCATTTAAAGTTGCAATATGTTGCTCCCACCTCTATTGCAATCTCCGTTACATTTATTCACTCTTATTAGTGCATAATCGAATAAAGCGGATAAATCCTCGAACTGTTTATTAAAGGAACCTGTTATCCTGACCTTCCGTGATTGGAGAAGATTCTGTTTGATCAAATTGTCAGAAATGGGTGATTGAGTTTATTGGTGATACACTAATTCAATCATCCGACTTTTTCGCTTCGATTTGGCAGATGCTTCCTTCGTCAGCATGACAAAACACTATTGTCTGTTCCTTGCGCCCGGCGGGCAAAACTCTCTCATATAGTTTGTATATAAAGTCGTCAAATGCTGAAAGGTGCCTTCACCTTCTGAAATGCTGTGTGTCCTGTTAGGATAGGGCATAAACCGGAATTGCTTATTGTACTTGATCAGCTCATTCAGCATTTTCTCTGCATTGTCATACTGTACATTATCATCGCCCGTACCATGTATGAAAAGCAAATTCCCTTTCAAATTTTTTGCATAATGGATCGGTGAACCTAACACATAGTCTTCCATATTCTCCTGTGGTAGCCCCATATATCTTTCTTCGTAAATATTATCGTAATACAACAGATTGGTAACTGCTGCTATTGCAATTCCCGTTTTGTAAATGTCAGGAAACTGGAACATCAGGTTCATTGTAGAAGAACCACCACCACTCCATCCCCACACTGCTACACGGTCTTTATCGAACCACGGTTTTTCCAATATCTTTTTGGCAGCCATTGCCTGGTCGTGTATATTGATCCTTCCTAACTTTTTGTAAATCGATTTTCTCCATTGCGAACCACGCAGTGAAGGTGTACCACGATTGTCAACAGAAATCTGGAAATAGCCTTCGATACTCATGTCGCCATTGAACAGAAAATTTCGTTGCGCACCAAAGCGATCTGTAACAGTACTGGAGGCCGGTTCTCCATAAACATAGAAAACGACAGGGTATTTTTTTGTACTGTCAAAGTTGGCCGGTTTCACCATCCAGGCGTCGAGAGTAATGCCATCATCTGTAGTTACTTTAAAAAATTCGACATTACTGTGTTCGTTTACTTTCATATTGCTGGCAATGCTTCTGGCAGGGTCTAAAGCCGTATGCCCCGGTAGTGCGATCCATTCTCTTGCGGGGAATATCCTGTGACTCGAAAAGGAATGCATGGCGAATTTCGCATAAGGGGAAATGTTATAATCATGAGTACCTGTTTCGTTTTCGGGTGATAGTCTTTCCAATTTCCCTTTTCCGTCCAGAGAGGTACGGAATAAATATAATTGAGTAGCATTATCCGGGCTGGCCATGAAATAAACATAATTGTTCTTTTCATCAATGCATTTGATGTTGTCAATATCATAATCACCTTTTGTGACCAACGTCTCCTTACCTTCCCTGTTGATGCGGTAGATGTGTCGCCAGCCGTCTTTTTCACTTACCCACAAGAAGTCCTTGCCACTGCTGAACCAGTCCCACCCGATTGGGTCATCATCATTCCACCTGGATTTGATATCAATAAATGCCTTGTCAGATTCAGTATAGAAGTTGCTTGCGACGCCTGTAGTGACATTGCAAAAGAACAATTTGCTTTCGTTCTGCTTCCGGTTGAGTTGTTGCAGCACCACCTGTGAACTGTTGGCAGCCCATTCCATTCTCGGGATATAATGTTGCTGCGGATCACCGGGCACCTGCATCCACTTTGTTTTTCTATCTGCCACGGTAATAACCCCAATCTTCACAGGTGAAGGCGGTTCACCCACTTTCGGATATTCCACAGGAATGATCCTTGAATAGACCGAGTCTGTTGTGTTCAGCATATAGTAATCACGAACTTTCGTTGCGTCCACCTGCCAGAAGGCAATTTTCTTACTATCAGGACTCCATCGAAAACCATCACGGCATCCAAACTCCTCCTCATATACCCAGTCAAAAGTACCATTGATAAATTTTCGTGTACCCGTTGTCGTCAGAGGTGTTATTTTGTGTGTAAGAAGATTTTCTACATAGATATTATGCTTGCTCACATAGGCAGCCATCTTGCCATCAGGAGATATCTTGGCATACATCAATGACTGAGCAGGAAGCTCCTTCCCTAATTGCCATAACTTCTTTGCAGTGACATCATAAATCCAGTAATCTCCTCTTGTATTGTAGCGCCACACCTTAGCAGTATTGGTAAAAATTAGGAGGCGCTTATAATCCGGAGAGAAACTATAAATATCGAATTCTAATGGTGCTGTACTTCCGGCAGGAGTCAACTCCTGTGAGGTTACCAGTACTTTGTCGACACCATCAGCCATATCGTGTTTTACAATATTTCCCTGATTGATCCGCAGGTAGCCGGTTCCATCATCAGTCCAGTAGATCTCCTTAGGCCGGAATTGGGAGAATGTTGTAGTAGCTGTAATAGAAAAAACAGCTATAAAAACAATGCGAAACATTTTGGTCATGGTGTAGATTGAATTTAGTGTGGTAAAAATAGGAATTTACCATCATGCACCTTAAGGGAATGTTTTTCCCAATATCCTTAATGGTTAATTTTGCAAAGTGGAAAACGAAAAACTCAGGATTGATAAATATTTGTGGAGCATTCGCATCTTCAAGACAAGAAATCTTGCTGCTGAAGCATGCCATGCAGGCAAGGTAAAATGGAATGGTGTTGCCGCAAAGGCTTCGAGGAATGTGGCGATAGGCGACCGGTACGAAATAAAGACTCCCGACAAGAAGTGGCTGATAGAAGTCACTGGGATACTGCATTCAAGAGTTAAGTACGAACTGGCAATCAATTATTATGCGGACCTGACACCAGAAAAGAAAATCGAAACAATTCAGCCTTCATCATTTATCTTTAACACCGGCAAACGCAGGAGCAAACAAGGAAGGCCAACGAAGAAGGACAAGCGAATGCTGGATGATTTTTTTGATTAGCGGAAGTAGCTCACCTGGTAGAGCGACAGCTTCCCAAGCTGTAGGTAGCGGGTTCGAGTCCC
>JBDHYH010000075.1:0-19835 GCA_039811325.1 Chitinophagaceae bacterium
CCAATCCATAACTGATCTCAAAATTGCCTGACATGAAAGCACCTGGTACTATTGTGTTAGTACCTGCTGTGGTTCCGGTGATCATATTGATGGATTTGAAATTGGTCAATGTATCATTTTCGGGGGCATCTACATCCGTTTCATCAATGATCACAGCCACGTTGGAATTACTGGTGTCGCCCACCGTGTTACTGTTTACCAGTGCGCGGGAATTAACGAGAGCACGCGAGTTGACCAACGCCCTTGAGTTGACAAGTGCACGTGCGTTGACTAATGCTCTTGAATTGACCAATGCCCTTGAACTTACAAGCGTGGTTGTATCAGGAGAGACTTCATAATTGAATACTGATGCTGTGGCAACATCTACAATGTGCGTTGTGTCATTAACGATAGTGCCATTTACCAGTGCTCTTGAATTCACTAAAGCCCGGGAGTTTACTAAGGCGCGTGAACTTACCAGGAAGCTGAGGTTAGCCAGATCTGCATTGACCAATGCTCGTGAATTAACCAGTGCTCTGGAATCCACGAGGGCAACGGCATTGTCAGTAAGGTTTTGATGATAATCGGTATTAAGAGTATTGAGGAAGGTTGCTTTATCGCTATCTGCAATGAGAGTATCCGCATAAGTGTAATTGTAGCTGATTCCTCCTATCTTATCACCGTATGTAAGTGTAGTATCTCTTGGTGTTATCACCAGCGGCATTGGTTTTATAGTAAGCGCGGCATTGTTGAAAACATATTTATAGAGTTCATTGAGTGCTACTAATACTGAATCGCCTTCGGCAAAATCTTTCATTGCCGGCTTGATGATGTACAGTCCCACATTACTCATATTCGTGGCTGTCGTAGAGTAGTTAATTGTATCCAGCCCCAATTGTTGTAAAGTCATTCCGCTTTGGTCTAACGGGATACTATCAACGAGAATAGTAGAAGTGAATAAAGGAATTTTTTCACCATATTTCTTGGTAGCATTATTCGCTGTAATGGTAATGACCTTTTTAACAGGTGAATAGAAATACAGAGAATCGGAATAGCCCCCATCAAGGCCGCTGGTTGACACCGGCGGTGTATATGCCTGGATAACAGGATTCCCGATAAAGCCGGGTATTGAAGCAATTGCTTCTGTATTGCTTACAGGTGTTGTAGGTACCGGGCTACCTCTGAACAATACCTGGGTATTGGGGTCGAGGTATTTGCCCTGCACCTTCACTGTGATAGGTTGACTCCCGGGTTTGATAGTAGTATCAGACAAAACCAGTTTTTCTATTACAGGCTTTGGTGTGGCAAAAGTTCGCATAGCACCTCCTGCCTGTACCAAACCGTATCCCGTAGCGAAATCGAAACCTGGGGTTCCCATATCAATTGCAGAATGCTCCATGATGTATCTGACACTGTCCGGACTGATATTTTCATTTGCAAATTTTTTCTTTCCTTCTATCAGCAAGGCTGCAACACCTGCTGCATGTGGTGCCGCCGCGGATGTACCGAAGAAGTTGGGGAAAGGGTCATTATCGATGTTTACACCGCCCATATTTACAGTTGTATTCACTCCATTCGGTGCGCAAAATTCCGGTTTGTTTCTTACAATACCATTTACTATTGTGCCTCCAGTTGATGAAAAAGAAGCAACAGTTGGTGGATTGACTCCATAGGCGGGCGTATTGGAATAAAGTACAGCACCCACAGCCATTGCGCCTGCTGCATTTGCCTGTCCAACAATTGTCGAAGGGCCTGAATTGTATTTGCTTACTACTCCATTGCCCCTGAAGAAAACATACTTGAACCTGACTGTTCCTGTGCCGGATGCTCTTACTACAATGATGTTAGTTTGTGTTGGTTGTGTTACTGTAAAGGGAAGTACTTCAATAGGATCACCTCCAATGTTATTCCTGTTGAAACCAAAGAGTGTGTTTCCGTATTTATCTGTCAGGTATATATCCAGGTCATTCTGTGTTCCTACAGTAGTATTGCCGGAAGAGTAGATACCATCTTGCCACTGAAGAACCACTGTATAAGTTCCCGGCTGCAGCGTGATGGTTTGATAAATATCACCACCTCCAAAGTCATGTGCGGTACCTGCAATGCCGTCGGGTGCCGGTGCAGGAGTAAATACATTTTCGTAGGATTGATTACCGTAATTGCCCGCGGCTGAGAAATAGGAAACACCATGTGCCGCTGCTGAGTCAACGGCCTGTGCTACGATTCCGTCCTGGTAGAACGGTTCGGTGATATAGGTGATATCATCAACAATAACATCACAACCGGCATCCTGCATTTCTTTTATGCCCAGGGCAAAATCACTTGCGTTGATAAAGCCTGTTCTGAAAACGAGGTTGGCCCCGGGTGCCACATCATGAACGATCTGCAACATCGCCCTGCCTTCATCAGTCAATTGTCCATAAGGATAATCCTTCAGTACCTGGACAGGCGTAGGATAGACAAGGTTGCCAATGCCCGGCAGGTCTCCATTGAGCACATCTGTCTGAGCGGGATTTCCAGGAAGTGTATTGTATGAGTTGGAGATGACTCCCACCTTGACTCCCAAGCCTGTAATGCCATACCCTTCCCGTACCAGATAAGACTGGATAGCAGTATCGCCCCTGCTGTCTACGATTCCCTCATTATTGACTGAGGGGAATATCGGTCTGCAATAATCGATCAGATCCGGAAGGCTGTCTAATTTCAACAAGTGATTGATTGGATACTTTCCGGAAATGATCAATGTATTAGGTCCGTTATTAATGAGGTCTGTCATTCCGTAGGCTGATGTTTGTAACAGCGACAATAAGGTTTGATATTTTCCTTGCAGGGAAATGACCTCAATCATTACGCTATCATGTTTCAGGATGAAAATATCTTTTGCCGAATCTGTAACAAAACCAAAATTCAGAGCTAACGAATTTAATTCTGCACCAATCAGGTTTTTAATTTTGCCACTATCAGGTGGTGGGTAGTAGGGCAGGATACATTTGTTGTAGGTTACTTCTACCGTATCAGTGGCAGCGCATCCTCCATTTGGGTTTATTATTGACAACACATAAGTGCCTACAGCATCAACGGTGGGCGTTAAGGTTGTAGCTCCTGAAACAAAATGTCCTTTGGTAATGGCTGTCCAATTATATAGTAACCCTTGGGTCGATGCTGTTCCATCTAATTGTACGCTAAGAGTAGAGCAGTCTAAAACCTTGTCGGAGCCTGCATTGGCCGTTGGTGTGCTGCATTGGATGAAAGGAGCAAAGTCGATAGATACATTACTGCCGGTAGTAATTTTTGTGCCACTGTAAAAGGCCCCTTTCAAATTGGTTTGTCCAGAACAAATATTGATTCCACCGTAAGGAGCAAAGACAGTACCCAACCATCCACCACATGAACTTTCAAAGTTCCAGGCATATTTACCATAATGGCAACTGCTACCGGTACCATGTGTTTCAAAATAGATTTTGGAGGCATCACCACCATTGCGGGTGGATACACTTACATTTTCCACATCCACATCTCCATAAACATAAACTTTAATTGTACCTGTGGGATCATTCTTGAAATCGAAAATGAACCTGGTATTGGATCCATTGTTAATGGATTTAAATATGTAAACACCAGTGCCAGAAAAGGTAATCGTCTTATATGATTTCAGGTAAAGGTTTCCGTACGCGCCTGGAGTTATTGATTGGGTTGAATATATATTTTGATTTCCAGCTGCAGGAAAGTCAGTGACGGCAGGTAGTGAAGGGAGATCTGGAAAAACAGGATTCCCCTTTATTTCGCCACCCGAAGGTGTCGGACCATTATAGTAGGTGCCGGCAGGATGAGTAACTTTTCCTGATATGGTTCCGCTGGTGATATTGATGCTCCCATTCCCGTCAAGGTTACCTGCCACATTTGCTTTTGCCCCTATAGAGATCACTGGCCAATTAACGTTTTGAATATTGGCAGCAGTAATATTTCCAATAATGGTATTCCATGATGAAAGATATAGAGTGCCTCCACTGAAAATACTTCCATGGATGTTAGAACCAGACCCGGTTTCAATCCGGCTGGAGCTACCTATGTTACCGCTTTTTATTTCGTTGGAATAACCCAAATAAACACCACAATCGTTACAGGCACTACTATCATTTCCTGCAAATAAAACGAAATCACTGATCTTAAGCGATTGCCCTGATGTATAATTTGGAATTTGAAAAAAGAGGAAAATTAGTGACACCCATAATGCACTGAAGTACGAATCATTTTTCATACAAAAAATATTTGAAGAACATTGAAAACTTAGTAAGTCCCGCGCAAATTCCTGCAATAGGCATCACTGACACGGATACTATCAGGTATGCCAGAACGGTTATTGTGCGGGTGTACTACGATTTCATTCTTGATCACATAATCAGAAATGCAAGCGTATTAGGTGCCTCAGGGAATAGTGGTTGGTCGAGGGTGTATCAATGCATCCTCATGCATTTTGGTAGTGTGCGGATTAAATAGCAATTAGAAAATAGGCCGTTGTAAGATTTTGGAAGGAGATTGGAAGGGTAAATGTAGCAAATTATCAAACTTCAAAAAAAATAATTTGATTCTTTATCAAGCCCACCAAATGAAAATCAGGTGATATCATGCCGTAGTTTTAGTGTATTTCCTCAAGTATAATCTGTAACAATACAAAGGGATTTTGTTTCAATTGTCATTGACATGAATCTATTTCGCAATATTCCAATAGCATTACAATTGCTGATTTTGCATGAAAAAAGGGAACCATGACTGGCTCCCTCATTTGATAAAAACAGATTACAATCTGACAACAAACCAATATTTATCAATCTCTATCTCAACACGAACATAACCTGCTTCATTCTATTCTTCTTTTACCACGATCTTTCCTGTCATCACGATATGAATACTGCAAAAGTAACCTGCACTTTTATCTGGAACTATCTTCCATGAATCGCCGTTATTTAATGTCGGCGATGCCCAAGTCTTGTTTACTTCTGTGGCATTGTGGGCTACGATGTCATTATTTATGAAGAGCACGGTATCACCTTTGTTGATCGTCACTACGGCAGGTGTGAATTTCATCTGATCAATTACTACCGTATCTGTTTTTGGTTTCACCGCATTGGAACTCGAAGTATTGCAACTACCGAAAAGCAGGCAGGCTATTACAGCGCCTGCGCTGCTCCATTTTATTAATCTTTGTGTCATAATGCCATTCTATTTAAATTCTTTTTGAACCATCTTAGCATGTTCAAGGTGTGTTTTTAAAGTAGGCAATACTTTAACAAGTAATCCTTTGAGTTCAGCGTTTTGAGACTCAGGAATCAACACATTTTCTACTGCGCCAATAACTGATTCGTGATAGGCAACTTCATTGTCGATATACGCTTTGTTAAAAGCTTTACCTGATTTAGAGTTCAATGTTTTCTTCATTGTTTTCGCACCATCCAGCAATGATTGTGTAACACTGTTGGTTTTAGGAGTAACACCTAATTTCCTGGCAAGATTTACTGCCATCGCAATTACAGCGTTATGGTCGTCTTTCATTGTCTTAGCAAACCTGAGTATATCTGCATTCTGCGATTTCTTTTCAGCAATCAAGGCATAGTCGACATCTATCTGGTTAGCAGTGACGGTTACCGATGCAATCTCAGGATCTGTGAGCTGTGGTGTTTTTTGAGCTGTTGTGTCTGTTGATGAAAGCAGCATAATTATGAACATTGAGCATGCTGCAATCGTAAATGTTTTAATTGTTTTCATTTCATTTATTTTTAATTTGTTTCGAAATCTGTTTTTATCTGAGCTTTCGGGTACTTTACCAGTGCTTTTTTTTGTGCATCCGTACTGATATGTAAACTTATTAGCTTTTCAATTTTTGTTTTTCTGCTCATTAGATACATACCTAAATGATTGGTTACAAAAATTTGTAACTTTATAACTGTTCTTACATCTAACTAAAACAGAGATTCAAAATGGATGAGACAAAAGTTGCCAACCTGAGAACAAGCCAATTGACCGATGATGAAGTAATACAGAAAGTACTGGACGGAGAAAAGGAACTCTTTGAAATACTCATGAGGCGTTATAATCAGACGCTGTTCAGGGCAGTGAGAAGTTATGTTAATGATGAAGACCTGGTGAAGGATACCATGCAGGACACGTATCTGAAAGCGTATGAAAAACTCTCACAATTTCAAAGAAAATCTGCTTTTGCTACCTGGCTGATTCGGATTGGGATTAATGAAGCCCTGCTCAAGATACGCAATGCAAAAAGAGACCGTTCAATATTTGCTGAAATAAAGGAAGAGGCGATTAGTATTTTTCAACGTTCAGGTATTTATAAAATGAACCCGGAAAAAAGAATCATACAGAAGGAAACATTCAGCATTGTAGAGCATGCCATAGATGAGCTACCTGAAAAGTACAGGATTGTGTATGTGCTAAGAGAAGTGGAAGGTATAGAAAATGAAGAGATCGCTTCCTGCCTGGGCCTTACGTACAGCAACGTAAAGGTTCGCCTTCACAGGGCAAAGAGCCTGTTGAAAAAGAAATTGCAGGGCACCGAAAATGAAAAGAATGTTTTTGGATTTGGAAATGAGCATTGCGACAGGCTCGTGGAGGAAGTAATGAAAAGGATTCTCGCATAAGAATTAAACGATATTCCAGTGCAACGATTTTGAACATTTCATTGTCAGAAATGAAACAAGACGTACGCAATGAAGATTATTTTCTGTCTTTATCTATTTTTCTCATTACTGATCATTACTGTATCAAGTTGCCGGAAGAATGCAAGCATACCAGATGATCTGGTTTCGGTTTCGCTTCATCAATGTTCAGAAAAAGTTTCAGGAGCATTTATCTGCTTTGATTCACTGGTAATGGATAGCCGATGCCCCGAAGGCGTCGAGTGTATATGGTCAGGAACAGCTATTGCAATAGTCACATTTCACGAATCGGGTATTCAGCATCAGTTCAGGATGGCTTTAAAAGGATACCCGGGATTGGGGAATCCGAGTGACACTGTAATCAATGAATACAAGATTAGTTTTACTGATTTAAGCCCCTACCCAAAAAAGTCACATCCATTTCCGATCGAAAGTTCAAAAAGAGCCACATTCAGGATAACCCAATAAGATTCCTGGTCTGTAATTTCCATGCTTAAAGAGATAATTATGAAAAATTACCCCGCCTGTTATTTCCATTTCAAATACGTATGGTTCAGCTCAAAATTGAACAAAAAGTAAAATCCTTGACAGACCTTTCTTCCTGCACCCGATTAGGCATACCTTTGCGCCCATGCCACAAACGCAATATGAGCCGGTAATAGGTTTGGAGATTCATGCACAATTGCTTACCAGGAGTAAGTTGTTTTGTGGCGATAGCACTGAATTTGGTGGTGAGCCCAATACACATATCAGCGTAGTGAACCTGGCCTATCCGGGTACATTACCTGTTCTCAATAAAGAAGCGGTACACCTCGCGGTAAAGTTAGGGCTGTCTCTTGGTTGCACTATTAACAGTACCAGTATTTTTGACCGGAAAAATTATTTTTATCCAGACCTGCCCAAAGGCTACCAGATCAGCCAGAATGCAATCCCGGTGTGCTCGGGCGGAGCCATCCCGATCGTAGTGGATGGTGAAGTAAAGCAAGTCCGTCTGAATAGAATCCATTTAGAAGAAGATGCAGGAAAAAGTATTCATGATGACGGTAATGATTACACGATGATAGACCTGAACCGTGCCGGAACGCCCCTGGTGGAAATCGTGACAGAACCGGTAATCACATCTGCAGATGAAGCTTACGAGTGCCTGGCGATGGTTAGAAAGATCGTAAGATACCTTGGTGTTTGTGATGGCAATATGGAAGAGGGAAGCCTGAGGTGCGACGCAAATATTTCTGTAAGAAAGCGAGGTGAAACTAAATTAGGAACTAAGGTAGAAGTGAAGAACCTGAATTCCGTCAGGAACGTTCGCCGTGCTATTACATTTGAAATAGATAGACTGACGGGACTGTTGTCGACAGGTCAGGAGGTACGGCAACAAACAAGGAATTTTGATGCTGATACCGGGACTACATCAGCGCTGCGTACCAAAGAAGAAGCTAATGATTACCGTTACTTCCCCGACCCGGATTTACCACCGGTATTGATTTCAAAAGAAGAAATTTCGTCTATACATAATAGTTTGAAGCCATTGCCTCATGAAATTGAGAAAAGGATGATCTCGGAATTTCACGTTCCAGGTGAGGCAGCTTCCATTATTTGCGATGATACCTTCCTGATAGATTTATTTAATGACGGAATTCAAATTACTAAGAATTATCAGGCACTGGCAAACTGGCTTATCGGCCCTGTAAAATCTCATCTCAATGAAGCAGGGACTAATGATGGCAGAATTACTCCTGGAAAAATAGCATCACTTGCAGATCTTACATCGGGAGGTACAGTTGCTTTTGCGGTAGCCGCAGCGCGTATTTTCCCGGAGGTAATGGAGACTGGTGAAGATGCATTGACGGTCGCAAAACGATTGAACCTGATTCAAACAGATGATTCGGATGTGTTGAATGAATGGATAGAAGCAGTCATCAACAGCATGCCGGAGAAAGTGAATGAATACCGGAAAGGGAAGAAAAACCTGGTAGGGCTTTTTGCAGGCGAAGTGAAAAAACTCAGCAAGGGCAAGGCAGACATGAAAGCTGCCATTTCATTAATAACAGAAAAACTAAACAAATAACAAAAATGCAAAGGCTAATTTTAGGCATCCTTATCATTGTGTTGGCAGGTTGCCAGTCTTCAAAGATTGATCAGTTTACACTGACGGGAGAATTGAAAGGCGCTCCGGATCAGCAGGTTTTTTTAGAGCAGATTCCTTTTAACCAGGAAGCTCCGAAAGTTTTGGATACCGTAGATATGAAGAATGGAAAATTTGTGGTAAAAGCAGCTTCAAAAGAAGAAGGGATGTACAGGGTAAGGTTTGAAAAAAATGCGGGCTATCTTTTTATCAATGACAAAGAAGACATAGACCTTGTTGCAGATGCCCAGGACTCTACCTTGAAGTCAACCCGGATCAGTTCGCCTTCGACTACTTCGCTTTACCACTTTATCATGACGCTCGACAGCATTCATACCAAATTGCTGTTGGATGACCAGTTGCGTCAGCTTTACATGTCGCAGGGAAATGATTCTGCTGCCACAGCTATTTCGCAGAGTTTTATCCTGTCGCAGGGATGGTACAATAATTATGTGACGAAATATTCAGATACGGCAAATAGCCCAATCGTTTCGCTCTATGCTCTCAGCTATGCGATGGATATCAATAAGGATACAGTGATGAACCTGATGGCAAGAATTCAGAAGAAGTGGCCTGAGAATAATTATGTAAAAGATGTGGCGAAGCAGCTAGATGAATTCAACAAAGCACAGTCGCAACAGAGCCAGTCGCCACAGCAAGGGCTTAATATAGGTACAGAAGCACCGGAGATCACAATGGATGATACTGAAGGAAAATCATTTTCATTAAGTTCTTTGCGTGGCAAGTATGTATTGGTTGACTTCTGGGCAAGCTGGTGCGGGCCTTGCAGGGCAGAGAACCCGAATGTAGTGGCTGCCTATCAGAAGTATAAAAACAAGAACTTTACTGTACTGGGTGTTTCTCTCGACCAAACGAAAGAGGCCTGGTTGAAGGCGATCAAGGATGATCGCCTTGACTGGAAGCAGATCAGCGATCTTAAATTTTGGCAAAGCGCAGCAGTGCCGGTTTATAATATCCAGAGTATTCCATACAATGTACTCGTAGATCCGCAGGGCAAAATCATTGCTTCAGAATTAAGAGGCCCAATGTTGGAAGCTAAGCTGGCCGAAGTGTTGAAATAATCTATTAGCTTTTTTGAAAAATCCCTGTGACAGAAAGTTGCGGGGATTTTTATTTATTCTTGTTTGCTTCGAGATAAATATTCTGTGTACTCACTGACCAATAATTTCCTGCTGCATCATAAAACGATCCGCGTGTATCAGGATCGCCTCCGCCTTTGTTTACCGGCGCTTCAATAGGAGTACATCCATTGTCAATTGCCTGCTTGTAAGACTTGTGGACGTCACTGACATATAAATGCATGAAGTATTTCACGGCAGGATAATTTCTAGTGCTGTCTGAAAGCATCAATACACTATCTTCTATTCTCACTTCTGCATGTACTATTTTACCATTTTCTCCTTCGTACCGGCGCAGGGGCTCTGCATTAAAAACCCTGATGTAAGATTCGATCAATTCACTGGCATTATCAACAACCATGTAGGGTGAGAGGGAATTATAGCCCTCAGGTTTGTAAGATGGATTCATGCGTATTTTATTTTTATGATGAATGAATCAATTCTTATAAAACTAAAATTGATGTTCAACATAGAATTGCCAATCATCCTTATGGAGCTGCTTGCAATGTATTCCCTGTTTAACTTCGCGGACTTCTACCTTTGATTAAGAGATTACTTTCCTGGGAATAAAAATCACCTGCAATTTATGAAGAGAATCTATTATGCCTACATCGATACTTACAAAGGGCTATCCTCACCCACCTGGATGCTGGCTATTGTGATGCTCATCAACAGAACAGGTGCAATGGTGCTTCCATTTCTTGGAATTTACATGACTAATGTTCTTGGATTTAGTCTGAAACAAGCAGGTTATGTGTTGAGTTGCTTTGGAGTGGGTTCTGTAGCCGGTTCTCTGGCAGGTGGCTGGCTCACAGATAAATGGGGACACTTCAGGGTACAGACTGGCAGCCTCTTTCTCGCAGTTCCTATATTCTTGATGCTGCCACACCTTAAACATCTTGAAACATTATCTGCCGGGGTTTTCTTATTGAGCCTGATCACTGAAATCTTTCGTCCTGCTAATTCTGTCTCAATTTCTACTTATGCCAGGCCTGATAATATTACGCGTGCATATTCATTGAACAGGATGGCACTGAATCTTGGATTTTCTATTGGACCTGCATTAGGAGGGTTTCTTGCAGCGATCTCATACCAATTGTTATTTTATGGAAACGCTATTTCATCATCCATCGCGGGGATAGTATTTTATTTTTATTTCAGACGAGTACACAAGCGGGGAGAATTTGCAAAAACAAAAGTTTCGAATGATGGTTTAAAAGACAAAAACATTTCTCCCTGGAGAGACCTGCCGTTTTTGATTTTTACCGGGTTGTGTTGTTTATACAGCCTTTGTTTTTTTCAATTCTTAAATACACTACCGTTGTTTTATAAAGAAGCCGGGAAACTGGCTGACGCCGATATTGGAATGTTGTTAGGATTCAATGGCCTTGTTGTTTTTTGTCTCGAAATGTTTTTGGTAGGAACTTCAGAGAAAAAATTCCCAGTATCCACTATACTGGTTTCAGGAACGCTGTTGGGTGCAGTATCGTATTTGCTTTTGGCATTTGGAACCGGGCTTGGGCTGTTTTATTTTTCCATGTTCCTGTTGTCTGTTTCAGAAATTCTCACGCTTCCATTCATTGCAACCATTGCCATTAGGAGAGCACCGCCCGGAAAGTCGGGAGTTTATATGGGAATGAATGCGCTTGCATTTTCATCAGCTTTTATTCTGTCTCCATTGCTGGGCACATTTGTAGCTTCACATTATGGATTCAAAACGCTGTGGGTGGCTACAGCTTTACTCGGGCTTATCACAGCCTGGGGGTATGGTATTGTGGTAAAAAAACTTGGTTAGATTTTGCTTGCAGAATAAAACAGTTTACAGCAAATCCTTGTGAAAGTAATTTGCTTCACAATTTCAAAGTGTAAAATACATGAAATTTAAAGCCCGCTAATTGTAAGCCCCACCTGGTACAGTTTCATATTAGGGCCTACTCCGTCTTTGAGTACATTGCTGAGTCCGTAAGTTCCAAAGAGGCTGAATATTCCATATCCTACGCGGGCAGTGGCCATAAGGCGGGTACCATTGATAAAGCGCTTGGAGTTGAGTTTTTCAGAATAGGCTCCTGCATTGTTATTATTCTTGTCCAAGAGATTCTTGCCTTTGGTATGTGCATTAACAAGTGTTCCAATTTTAAGGCCAATGGCAGCTTTCCAGCTCTTATTAAAGCTTTCAGGCTTTGCAGTATATCTGAATTCCAATGGCACTTCCAGATAACTTGTAGCTAATTTATATTTCTTAAAATGATTGGTAGAATCCAGGGAAGTAAAGGGAAGTGTAGCTGTGAATGAATTCAGTTGAATATCCATTTTTTTGAATTGGATATTGCTGGTGCTGATACCTACGCCGATACCGAGGCTAAACTTTGGTGATGATTTGAAAACTTTATCAAACATGAAGTAAACGCTGAATCCCCTTGAAAATCCTTTTTGATGACTACTGATGCTATCAGGCATTCCGGTCCAGTGGTCAGAAGATAATTGCAATAAAAAATGGTCGCCCGGCCTGTTTTTCAGGTTTAAAGTTTTTAAATGGGAATTCTCTTTATGCGTAGAGTCCTGTGCATGGACTATTGCGATAGAGAAGCACAATAAAAAAACCAATACAATTTTCTTCATGTTTGGGCTTTCGTTAAGGTGGCAAATGTATCTGATAGGGGGTTAAAAAAAGGTTAAAGCGGTGTGTCGAAATGACTGTTTTTCAGCTCAATCATTTCCTTGATTTCATCCACCAATTTGCGATCATTGCTCAGCCTGGGTACCTTATGCTGCCCTCCCAATTTTCCTTTCAATTTGAGCCAGTTTTGAAAAGTACCTTTTGGCAGGCTTCTGACTACTGGTATTTTCAATGCAATATTTTTATATCGCTTGGCCTCATAATCACTGTTCAATTCTTTGAGCGATGTATCTAATGCTGAAGTGAAAATGGCCAGGTTGGCAGGTTCTTTCTCGAATTCAATCAGCCACTCGTGAGCGCCATTAGACGATGCACTGAAATAGACAGGTGCTGCTGTATAGTCCTTAATAATGGCTTCGGTGTCCCCTGCAGCTTTTGTAATCGCTCTCTCCGCGTTGTCTGCTATCAGTTCTTCTCCAAAGGCATTGATGAAATATTTCAGTCTTCCGGTTACTTTTACTTTGTAGGGCCTGGTAGATGTGAAGGAAACAGTATCGCCAACAAGGTACCGCCACAGGCCGCCATTTGTGGAGATAACCAATGCATAATTTTTGCCTGGCTCCACATGTCTCAGTCCTACAGTTTGTGGGTTGGCGTTGCCATATTCTTCAATTGGCATGAATTCATAAAAGATACCATGGTCAGTAAAGAGTAGCATACCATCATCACCCGGCATGTATTGCGCAGCAAAAAATCCCTCACTGGCATTATACATTTCAAGGTAATTGATATCTCCACCTATTAACTCCCGGAATTGCTCACGGTAAGGCGTAAACGAAACACCTCCATGCAAATAAAGTTCTAGGTTAGGCCATACTTCTTTCAGGCATTTCTTGCCTGATAATTCCAATACCCTTTTTATTAGAATAATGGACCATGTAGGTACACCGGCGATGGAGGTCACATTTTCGCGGATGGTAGAGGTGGCCAGTTCTTCGATCTTGGTTTCCCAGTCGTCGAGCAAGGCGATTCGTAGTTCAGGGGTACGCAGCCATTGGCCCCAGAAGGGGCTGTTGTGCATAAGCAATGCGCTCAGGTCGCCAAACTGTACATCATTATTGAGAGTATTGAGCTGATGGCTGCCTCCCACTACCAGGCTTTTGCCGGTAAGCAAATCGCTTTGTGGAAAGTTGTTATAATAATTTGTTAGGACATCTTTGCTTGCTTTGAAATGCATCTCCTTAAAACTCTCCTCACTCAAAGGGATGAATTTGCTCTTGTCTGAAGTAGTACCGCTGCTTTTTGCAAACCAGTTGATAGGGGTATTCCACAACACATTCTCTTCTCCATTCATCATACGGATGATGTATGGTTTGATATCGTCATACTCATGAATAGGTACACGCTTCTTGAAGTCGCTGATGGTAAACAGGCGGTTGAATTTATACTTCTTGCCAAATTCGGTGTATTGTGCCTGGGTCACCAGGTGCTGCAGCACATTGCGCTGTGCAGATACGGGATAGGTGATCCAGTTTTCTACACCCCAAAAACGCATACGGGCCAGCGTGGATATGACAGGACTAAGAATTTTCATTTGCTACACCTGCAATTTACGCAACGATTGTGATGTTTGAGATCGGAGATTCGGGATTATTGATTTGAGATTATAGAATTGAGAATTGAGAAATTGTAAGACCTCAGGAGAATATCAATTAACAATTAACCATTAACAATTAATAATTAAATCCCTTCCTCCTTCATTGCATCTGTATGCAGGTAATCTTTTCTCTTCAGTTCGAAATTCCGTCCTAAATAAAGTCGTTTCACTTGTTCATCCATGGCGAGTTTTTCAGCAGTTCCTTCGATGAATATCTGGCCTTCGATGAGCAGATAGGCCCTGTCGCAAATGGAGAGTGTTTCATTCACATTGTGATCTGTGATCAGTATGCCAATATTCTTATAGCGCAACCTCGTTACGATGCTTTGAATGTCTTCAACAGCTATAGGGTCTATACCTGCAAATGGTTCATCAAGCAGAATAAATTTTGGATCCACTGCGAGGGCACGAGCTATTTCCGTCCGCCTTCTTTCACCGCCGCTTAGCACGTCGCCATTGCTTTTTCTTACATGATTCAGATGAAATTCTTCGAGAAGATTTTCTAATTTTTCCCTTTGTTCAGCTTTAGAAAGATTTGTCATTTGTAAAACAGCTGAAATATTATCTTCAACGGAAAGTTTCCGAAAAATGCTTGCTTCCTGTGGCAGATACCCAAGGCCCATCTGTGCACGCTTGTACATGGGTAGTTTGGTAATGTCGAGTTCGTTCAGGAATACATGGCCGTCATCAGGCTTTACCAATCCTACCACCTGGTAAAATGATGTCGTCTTCCCGGCTCCGTTTGGCCCGAGCAGTCCTACAATTTCACCTTGTGATACATTGAAGGATACTTTCTTGTTGACTGCCCTTTTGCCATAAAATTTTGACAGCTCTTTAGCGTAGATCGTTTGTTTCAAGAAAAAATTTTGGATAAAAATACACTAATGGAAATAGTTAGCAATTTCAAGGTGAATTGATTTAGCTTTTTTGTTGGAAATGAAGAGCAAAATACTAACCGCGTATCGCCTGATCCTTCTTCTCAATGCGTATGCCTTCTGTTTAATATGCCACCTGCTGCTTCTTTGATCGTGTTAGCAAAAACAAATGCATGAGGATCCACATCGTAAACAAGGTTTTTCAGTTTCCGCATTTCCATCCTGGTGATGACTGTAAAGATAATATCGCACTCTGAGCTGACCTCGAATTTGCCGGGCAGGAATCCTCGTTCACCCTTGTAAACAGTAATGCCGCGCCCCAGGTTGTTTACCAATTCGTATTTGATCGCTTCACTTTTACCGGAGATAATCGTTACGCCGGTATAAGCCTGGATACCCTCTACTACATAGTCTATCGTGCGAGTAGCTGCGTAATAAGTAAGGATAGAATACAATGATGTCTCTACACCAAAAACAAATGCAGCCACAGAGAAAATAAGGATATTCAAACCGAGTATAATTTCAGTAATCGTGAATGAAGTTCGTTTAAGCGTATATAATGCAAGCACTTCAATACCATCCAAAGCAGCTCCGGCACGCATGACCAGGCCAATTCCCATTCCAAGGAAGATGCCTCCGAAAACTGCTATCAGCAATTTGTCCTGTGTCAATGCATTTTGAGGGATCAGGTATAGGAAGACTCCAAAGAGCAAAACACTAACCAGGATTCGAATGGCGAAAGTCCTTCCCAGTATAAAATATCCGAGGAGTATCAGTGGCAAGTTGAAGATGAAAATAAGTAAGGACAAGTCAAGATGATAAATTTCATGGATCAGCAGTGAGAGCCCGGTAATGCCACCATCAAAAAATTTATTGGGAACCAGAAAATATTTCAATGCGAATGCAGCCATCAATACACCTAAAACATTCAATAATATGTCTTCAATGATTTCTTTCACATTAGCTTTCTTAGTTTCTGTAAGTGATATGGTCAGACGCGATTGTATTTTCCTGAGTGAATCATTCTTTCCGGATTCTCTTTCCTTATTGGCAGTATCTGTAAAGTAGGAATGAGCAGCGAGAAATTCTGATTGCCGCATATCCCACTCTGTATGTGATTTTATCAGGTCATTTTTCTTAAACTCCTGGAATAGTCTTTCAGAATATTTTTCATATTCATTACCTCCGAGATAAAAGAGGTCCGCATCACAAAGTATTTTGGATAAGAAGTTGGTTGGCGTTTGAGGGAGACGTGTGGCCATAATCAATACACATATCTCATCTATTTCTTCCGGCGAATATTCAAACTTAGGCAAGTACTCCTTTGCGATGTTGCAAGACCTTTTCTCATGCTCATAATGATTTTGAAGAAAACCTGAATCGTGAAACAAAGCTGCAGTTTTCAGTAAGGTCATGTCTCTTTCTGAAATATTTTCTTTCTTTCCTAAGTATTCTGCTGCTCCTATTACATTCTTTGTATGCTGCACATTGTGATAGGTAATGTGCGAAGGCAAGCCGCTTTCTAATTTCGAGATCAGAAAATCATAAGCCTTTTCATACTGCATGGTTTCTTCTTTTTATATCATTAAATGTAGCATCCTTGTTCTAAATTCCAACAGGGTATTTTTCATTGATATGCATCCAATTGCACTGCATCATCGTTTCAATTACAATTAATCAAGTAGTAGCCGGATACAAAACAGGTGGTCATTTCAAAGATAGGAAACGATCATTCATGAAATTATTTTCTCTATCCATCAAAGAGATATCTGCTGCAGCTTTTCTTTCAGGTTACCAAAGTCCACCGGTTTCGTAAGGAAATCATCTGCACCGAGGCGCATGGCTTCTTTATAATTTTCCTGGTCACCATAAGCAGTGATCATCATAACTACGGGTGGGGGCGTTTCGTATTTTTCTTTGATATGCTTCAGCAATTCAAGGCCACTCATTCCCGGCATGTTGATATCGGAAAGTATGAGCACTGCTTTGTGTTCATTGGCATTCAGGTATTTCAATGCATCTTCGCCTGAATAGGCAAATACAAATTCCATCGATCCATCTTTCATTTCTTTTCTGAATCGTTGCTGAAAAAGAAATTGTACATCCTGTTCATCATCTACTACTAAGACTTTCATTGATTGATTTATTTAATTGGTAATTTTATTTTGAATATGGTACCTGTTTCCTGAAGGTCTTTCTTGAAATTATGGAGTTTGTCAGCATTAGGTAGCAACACACCATTCAGCAACACGAATATTTTGCCGTCATGGTTGGTTATCACATCTATCTTGCCACCGTGTCCTTTTGTGACGATATCATAGCTTAGGCTCAGGCCCAGGCCTGTGCCTTCTCCTGTAGGTTTGGTAGTAAAGAATGGCTGGAATATCTTGGAAAGTATTTCCTCTGGTATCCCATTTCCATTGTCAGCTATCATGATCTCTACCTGCCTGTCTGATTTTTTTGTGCTAACTGTAACGGTAGGTTCATATGGAACAATACTGCTGATCTGCTTCGATTTTTTGTGTACTTCGTAAAATGCGTTGGTGAGCAGGTTGAGCACTACGCGCCCAATGTCTTGTGGTATTATTTTGATTTTGCCATTCCCTTCCGAATCTGCCGTAAGCGCCGGGTCAAAATCCATTTTCATAGATGCATTAAATGATTTGTCTTTGGCACGCAACCCGTGAAATGCCAGCCTGAAATATTCATCACACAGGTCATTGATATCGGTTGGCTCCGTCACGCCAGTACTTGTTCTCGAGTGTTGCAGCATTCCTTTGACGATAGCATCAGCGCGCTTGCCATGATGCGCTATTTTTTCCAGGTTTTGGCTGATATCATTCGCAATTTCCAAAGCCTGTTCCTGGTTGCCTTTTGCGAGTTCTTCTTTCATCTCTCCAAGCAACTCGTTGCTGACTTCAGAAAAATTATTGACAAAATTGAGAGGGTTTTGAATTTCATGCGCAATACCGGCAGTGAGTTCGCCGAGGCTGGCCATCTTCTCCGACTGCACGAGTTGTGCCTGGGTAGCTTTCAGGTCTTCCAATGCCAGTTCCAGCGCTTCTTTTTGTTTGGTAATTTCTTCCGTTCGCTCTGCTACCTGTACTTCCAGCTGCTCTTTCATCTCGCTTATCAACTTGTTTTTCTCTTCCTGCTCCTGGATTTTTTCTTTAGTGCGCCGCAGTTCTTTTCGTTGCCTGGATGTAACGATCCATACACCAACACCCCACAATATGGCAAAGAGTTCGAGGCTCTGAATCAGATTCTCCCATTGATTAAAGAAACCCGGAAACCCATCCTTTATTACCTGGCTGATTATTGAAACAATGATGTAAGGCAGAATCGCTGTATAAATACTTCGTGCTGCTTTGAAAATCTCCACTTTGTAAAGCATGATAACGAGCACAAGCAGTGATATCTTACCTATCCAGTTTAAGACCGGTAATGCTTGTTTGAAAATAAGGCCTGCCACAAAAAAAATCATTGCAATTGTCATCGTCGCACGAAAGCGATTGTTCAATTGCGGATTGGTCACTTTCGTATTAAGTGATTTTTGAAGAAACTTCACTACAAAGAATACAAGAAGAAAATCAGGATTCATGCACGATGGCCCATTACGATTGATAATGATACAGCAAAGTACAACAGAATATCATAATTCATGACCAGGAAGTTAAACTTTTGTTTATAAATCTATAAGGTTAGTTCAATAATAAATTCCGGTAAATCCTTTTTCAAACACTGATTGCCAAACGGCAGAGATCCGTGCAGCAGGTTGTCGGGAATAGGCGGAACATAGAAATCAGAGATGAGTCCACATTGCTGGTTGGTTGCCATATTCAAATTATACTTCAGCCTCCTGGTCTGATAAAATTTTCATCACTAAAAAAAACTGACCAGAGATTGTACCTATGGATTCTTGAAAACCACCTGTGCCAAAAGCTATCCGCACAGGTACTTTTATCTATTATTAATTTTTTGATGGAAATTTTTTTGAGTTTCGGAACCATTTTGGGGAATGACTTCAGATTTTGAATATGCTTATTACTTTTCATTTTAGTATTATAATTTTCAATCCTTGATGATGGAGAAACGGAATGACAAGGGATGATAATAAAATATTCAATTGACTATCCTTTGATGTAAATCCGGAGCCAGGAGCATCAGTATTTTACCCCACCAATCCCTGGCCTAAACTTTACCGGGCAATACAGATGCAGAATTTGTCAGGCGAAGGCGATTAGATTATGAAACAAGCAATCATAAAAAAAGCCATACTGAGTACGGCTTTCATCTTGTGGGCCCACCTCCCGATGGCTATCGGGATTGAACCTGGGACCACCTGTGCCGATAGCCATCGGCAGTGTCAGGTGCTCTTTTCATTTGTATTTTGCTTTCAATCTTTCTACGATATCGGGATAGCTTTTTAAATTCTGAATATAAACTTTGCTCTTCATTCTTTTAATGTGCTTTTCAATTTTCAGAGCCTGTGTAGTTGTGTCGCAAACTATAATTAAGAAGATTCCCCAATCCCCGGCCCGGGGAGTAAAGTGGGCCCCATATTCAGAATGATTATGTTTGTATAACCTCTCATCCACACTTTCCTGTGTGAAACCAGTATAGAATTTAGCCAACGATGGGGAATATAATATATAGCAGGCAATCATAAAACGAAAAAACCGCACTTTGTCAGAGCGGTTTTGTGGGCCCACCAGGACTTGAACCTGGGACCACCTGATTATGAGTCAGGTGCTCTAACCAACTGAGCTATAGGC
>JBDHYH010000076.1:0-19264 GCA_039811325.1 Chitinophagaceae bacterium
ATCATATCCACCTGCTCATATCAGTATATTTTTTCAGGTTTTTTTTGGTCTATTTAATATGTCATTATAGTATTACTATCCTCTTTTGAAGAGGCGAATTAGGTTTCTGATTTTGCTCCCTTGCCTTTCGCCATCAAACCACTTTTCAAATCAAATACCTTAGAAATACTAAATCCCGAAAAAATTCCTGCATTGAATGTAGTCAGTGTATGATTGCCGTTGGCTTCCCCTGCAAAAGCGGTAGTGATATTGGCAAAATTCACTCTGCCCTAAACATATATCTGTGCATAGGCAGTTATCTAGACAACCGTCAACGGGTCAATATTTAAAATTGCATTTACTTTCGTAATTTTTGAAAATAGGATTTTGAGGAAAATGAATTTACCAATAATTATTTTAACCTGTACTTCGCAAGGATAGATTTCCATACGCTGTCATTGACCTTTACAGGGTACTTCTTTTTTAATTGATCAACCCATTGTTTTTCCAGCAGGTTTTGATAATCTTCTATGACCAGCCCCCTGGCCTCAGCAAAGGATCGCTGAATATGCTCCGGATATATTTTAACCACTTTCACGAAGGAGGCAGTGCCATCAAACCTGTTGACAACAGCCCCAATCATTCCTAACTTAACGTCTTCTTCTTTTATTGGCAGTTGTGCATACTCAAACCTTCCGGAGTCTGCCTGTACTACACTCGAAAATCTCTTCATCACTTCCCTCCATGACATTTGATCTAATGCACTCATGGTTTCTTTGGCTGTCGATTCATTGCTGCAGGAAAAGATAAGGGCATCAGCACTTTTCTTCCATACATATTGGCCTTTGTGCTCATCATAATATTTTTCAAGGCCTATGCTGTCATTGGCAGCTTTCATCCATACTTTTCGCTGCATCATTTCGAATAGCATATTTCCTTCCGAAAATTCCCGGATCTGTTCCGCAAATTCCGGATCAAAAGATGCCAATCGTTTTTTGTAATTATTCAGAATAGCATTATTCCTGAAATCAGGCCATAGCTTCATATAAGACTCGTGCAACTTCCCGCCTATGATTCTTCCGGAACTCCGGATGTACTGATCCCAATCCTGGACCGTCACCTTAGAGCCATCATTAAAAGAAAACAAAACAGTCTTTTGATTCACTTTACCGGATTGAATATTCCTGGTGCTGATGAGTGAAGTATCCGTTATTTTATACAGGTCAGAAGTATCAATCGGCCTGGAAGTAAATCCTGTTTTTTTTATGGCAGTTTGCAACAATTGCTCCCTGGCAGATTCTGCTCTTTCGTCCTGCAAGAGTTGTTGTTTCAACTGGTACTTAAACTCTTCATTAGGTTGTTGAGGAACAGGGTTTGCAGATATTCTTTTAACAATGTGATATCCGAATGCTGTTTTGAATGGTGGGGTAATATCACCATCACGTTTCAAAGCAAAGGCATGTTTTTCAAAATCAGGGCTGTATTTTCCAACAGAGATCTCCTGCATTTCACCACCGTTCATAAATGTAGAACGATCATTACTATACTCCTTTGCAAGCTCAGAAAAATCGCCACCTTTGGCAATCACATGGTATAGTGAATCAGCCAGTACTTTAGCATAATGTGCAGACATCGAATCTCCCGGATCGGCAGCTATGAGTATCTGCGCAAGTTTTATCCTGCCTGAAGCTGCGCGTTCACCATCATTCCTGAAAATATAATATCCACCATCAAAATAAAAGGGCCTGCTGTATTGACCGGGCTTCAGGTTATAAATGATACTCTCAATATTATATGGAAGCGTAAAAACAGTAACAAAACCAAAATCTTCCCTGGTCGTCTGGATTCCTTTCTTTGATAACCCACTCATCAAATCATCGCCACCCTCTTTTTTTTGAAGCAATAATGACAAGGCAGTCGCTTCTGATTTTGATTTGGCCGTATCTGATGCCCGTATATATAATGCCGTTACATGGATATCTTTCTTGCTTCTCGATAATGCTTCATCAAGCAACTCTTTCAGTCGCTGTTTGTCGTAGATATAATTGTTTTCAATCTGGTTTCTGAAACTTTGAAGATCGGCCTGCAAAGCAGGAAGTGTATCCAGTCCATGATCTTTAGCATCCTGCACTTTGAGTTTGAAATTGATATAGAGGCCAAGATATTCCTTGAGGGCATTGGAATCATTGTTCGATAGTTTCTTATTCTTCTCGTAGGCATTGATGAATTCCCGCTTATCTACTGAATATTTTCCGTAGGTGAATAGTGTTTGTGCGCCAAGTTGCAGAGTAAAAAACAATAAGGGCAGGAGCAGGATTTTTTTCATTTTTCTGAGATATTTACAGTTATCCTTTTGGGGCTGTTTTTAGTTTTGCAGAAATAACATCATCCAGTTGTTCTATTGTCAGCTTTTTCGCAATGATCCGTTTATCCTTGTCGAGCAGGTAAACCGTAGGAGTTTGGATGACATCATATAACTGCCTGTAGGACGGCTGATTCCCCTCCTTCACTTTTTTCTCCTCAGCATCCGATTCATACACATGCGTCCACTCGCCCAGTTTATGATCCTGGATAAATTTTTCCCATTGCGGTTTTACGCTGTTGTCGGTTAGTACTGCATAAATACCAACGCCTTCCTTTTTCCACTTTGCCTGGTATATGCTGTCTATCCTTGGCAGATCGTGCTGGCAATGCCCACAGGTAGGATCCCAAAACACTACCACAGTAAAATTGGATTTCAAATTATATAATGGAGCCGGTTTGCCGGCCACATCAGTCATCATCATAGGAGCAGCAGGTACTCCCACCAGGTTGCTCATTACCATATATGCCCTGTCTGATATCAGTTTCAATTGCTCCTTACTCAACCAATCACTTACACCTTTGGAATGATATTTTTCGAAAAGGTGTACAAACACCTTATCCTGTCCCATGTATTTAGGCTGGTAATACTCATCCGTAAACCAATTCAGCAAGAAACGATACATACCGGGTGTCGTACGGCTTAGCAACAGGTAGTAATCCACCTGTTTGATGACAGAATCAGCATCCTGGTTGATGACCTGCCGGAAATAACGTTCTACTCGCGGGAGAAAAAATGGAGTCCTGATGATTCGTGCGTCATTGAATGTAACGCCATCCCAATAATGTTTTCTGTAATACCAATAATTGTCCATGGTATCCTTCCGGTTTTGGGGCTGGGGATGTAATAAATCCGGCTCCTTCATGCTTTTCAGCAACGCAGCCAGCATAGACTCAGGGTTTTCTGCAATCAGATTTTCACGATAAGCTACCAGGGAATCATTGAGTTTTCTGTAATTATTCTCATGTAAGGAACTGTCTTTTTTATTCTTTGCAACTTTGAAGGCTTCCCTTTCTATTTCCAGGAGAGGGCCTTTATTGGCAATAAATCTTTGATAATCCCGGAAGATATCATTCTCTTTATCATTATTCACGTCGGAAGTAAGCACCAGGTTAGCCGTATCTTTTGCGACAATCGTAATGAGACGGGAAGTATCAATGAGAATATCGAAAGTGAACCGCTTGCCGGGAAGCACAACAGAATAGACTCCCGGCTGAACCCTTTTGTCTTTATGAAAAACGGCCACGCCATTACTACTGACAGCAGCAGAATCTTCCACATTCATATTCTTACCATAATAATAAGTAAGGTAAGCAGTGCCTTCATGGTATTGAGGCGTTATCAGTGTCAAATTAAAATCCTGTGCTTTTGATTGAACAAATAGAAACGTAAAGCAGGCAAATAAAAATCCTTTCATGTATGGGGTCATGTCTTTGACAAAAATATTCAATTTACCCATGTTGCAATGCTGACCGCCAATCCTTAACATTTTGCCAAAATAATTTTGAGAAAAATAATTCTTGTTGTTGATAAACGGATAAAAAGTACTGCCTATTGCTCACTGCGGATGGCTTAACTTATTTTTGCCGGGTGAGAAAAAAGAAACAGGTACTTACAGATGTTGAATTCATTGCCTATGGTGCATTGGGCAAAGTGATCGCCAAACCCGAAGGGAAGGTATTATTTGCCGAAGGCGCCGTGCCCGGCGATGTGGCAGATGTATTACTCACCAGGAGTAAGAAAGATTGGGCCGAAGGAAGAATTCTGAAAATTTATAAATACTCCCAACAACGGGTAGTGCCATTCTGCGAACACTTCGGGATATGTGGCGGATGCAAATGGCAGATGCTGCCCTATCAACAGCAAATCAGTTACAAAGAACAGGAGACAAAAGATACATTCCGGAAGGCCGGAATACATGCACCGGTTTTGCCTATTGCAGGCTCAAATACTGACAGAGCCTATCGCAACAAATTGGAATTCTCATTCAGCAATAAGGAATTTATTCCCCCGGAGCAATTTGTAAAAGGAGCTACTGAAAAAGGAAATGCATTGGGATATCATGTGCCCAGGCTTTTCGATAAGGTGATTGATATTCACAACTGCTACCTGATGGATGATATCAACAATGAGATTAGGAATTCCTTGCGGGATTTTGCGCTCGACAAAAAATTTGCATTCTACGATCTGAAAAATCATGAGGGCTGGCTGCGCAATCTCATTATCCGATATACCACTCTCGATGAATGCCTGGTAAATATCGTTGTGGCTTATGAAGATAAAGATGCACAACAAACCATTTCCGATTTTCTTATCGAAAAGAATCCTCATATTACCACATTGCTTTTTACTATCAATGCCAAACTCAACGCAAGCATTTACGACCTGGAGCCACAGGTATATTATGGGAATGGATTCATTTTTGAAAAACTGGGCAATCTAAAATTCAAGATTTCACCTAAATCGTTTTTTCAAACCAATTCTTACCAGGCAAAGAAACTTTACGATATCACTAAAGAATTTGCATCTCTGACGGGAAATGAAATTGTCTATGACCTCTATTGCGGCACAGGAACCATTGGGCTTTACCTTGGCGATGGTTCTAAAAAAATAATTGGAGTAGAAACGGTTGAGGATGCTATTTCAGACGCCAGGTACAATGCAACACTGAATAATATTTCGCATGCTTCCTTTTTTGCGGGTGATGTCATCAAAGTTTGTAATGAAGGATTCTTTGCAGAACATGGCAAACCCGATGTGGTAATCCTCGATCCGCCCAGGGCAGGCCTGCACGAGAAATTGGTTAATATGCTTTTAGAAGTCCAATCGCAAAGAATGGTGTATGTGAGTTGTAATATTGCTACACAGGCACGCGACCTTAATCTGTTTTCTGAAAAATATGAGATCAGGAAATTACAACCTGTTGATATGTTTCCGCAAACACACCACATAGAATGTGTGGCAGAGTTGGTGTTGAAAAAGTAGGGAGAGGTTTTTTTCATCTGATATTGTCCGCCGGGTTGTCATTACCGATGGTTACAATCTCTTCAGTAAGATAAAAATATTGCGGCGAAGACTCAAACGTACAAAGGCTTTCAATTTGATTTCTCTTTGTGTCTTCGTGACTTTGTGGCAAATTAAATAATCTCAATCATCCGCCAACTGAGCAGTCGTCGCCTATATTCAACATTCAATATCCCCTCCAAACAAATTTCCAAAATCTCCTCATCTAATCTGAATACCTGAAAAATTACTTACCTCCCGGTATTGTTGTCCCTTCTCTGTCCATCTCTCTGTAAGAAGCATTTCATCTATCAAATCTGAAAATGCAAGTGCAATCACCAATTCCCCCTGCTTCACATCAGTTCCATAATGTACTTCTATTGAAAAAATATTTAGGTACATTCGAACTTCAAACACCATCTTTTTATGAAGTTCACTTTTCTTACCCTTATTTTATTGTCCTCAATTTCACTATCCGCTCAAAAAAGGAAGACCATGATCTCCGAGCAGAAGCTACATGCACCTTTTCAAAAAGGACTTTCAGATTCTGTATTGCTGGATATAGTACAACGACAAACCATTAAATATTTCTGGGACTTTGCACATCCTGTCAGCGGCATGGCGAGGGAGCGCAGTAATGTTACACCATTATATGGTCATGAAGTTGTAACATTGGGAGGAACCGGCTTTGGGGTCATGGCACTTATTGTGGGAGTTGAGCGCGGATGGCTGGGAAGAGACACTGTGGTGAATCACCTGATAAAGATGACCCGCTTTCTCCAAAAAGCTGATGCCTATCATGGCGTTTTTGCACACTGGCTCAATGGTGCCACCGGCAAAACAATTCCATTCAGCAGAAAAGATGATGGTGCAGACCTCGTCGAACATTCCTTTTTGTTGCAAGGTTTGCTGACAGCAAGACAATATTTCAATAGAGACAACCAAAAAGAAAGAGAATTGCGCAACAGGATCAACAGCCTGTGGAGAGAAACGGAGTTTGACTGGTTTACCCGCGAAGGACAGGATGTACTGTACTGGCACTGGAGCCCGAATAACGGGTGGGCCATGAATTTTCCACTCAGAGGATACATGGAAACACTGATCACTTATGTATTAGCAGCTGGTGCACCTAACTACTCTGTCAGTGCCAATGTATATCACAAAGGTTGGGCTGTCGGCAGGCATTTCCTGAATGGCAAGCAATTTTTAGGCTATACATTACCGTTAGGCCCTGATTTTGGAGGCCCATTATTCTTTGCTCATTACTCCTATCTTGGGCTGAGCCCGAAAGGATTAAAAGACCGCTACGCAGATTATTGGGAACAAAATGTAAACCAGACACTCATCAACCGGGCATACTGCATCGAGAATCCAAAGAAATTTGAAGGCTATGGCCCAGACAGTTGGGGATTAACTGCAAGTGACGACTATCGCGGTTATGACGCACATTCCCCCACCAACGACGATGGCGTTATCACACCGACCGCAGCACTCTCCTCTTTCCCTTACACACCCGAGTATTCCATGCAGGTATTACGTCATTTTTATGAAGACCTTGGGCCTAAGCTTTGGGGAGAATATGGATTCAAAGATGCATTCAGCATATCCCAAAATTGGGTAGCTGATTCTTATCTCGCCATTGATGAAGGAACCATTGTAGTAATGATTGAAAATTATCGCTCCGGCTTACTGTGGAATTTGTTTATGAGTTGCCCCGAAGTGAAAGAGGCATTGAAGAAACTTGATTTTACCAGCCCTTATATCAAAAATTAATAATCAAGCCAGATAACTATTCTATTATGAAAAATATTCTTGCACTATTCATTTTCCTTTTTACTGCCGGCACGATCTCCGCACAGGATTACTCACTTTATCGGAAAGAACTTTTCATTTCCGGTAAGGACACAATGCCCTACCGGTTATTATTACCCGAAAATTACAGCCCCGGCAAAACATATCCACTTATCCTATTCCTGCACGGTGCCGGTGAACGTGGGAATGATAATGAAAGCCAATTAGTGCATGGAGGCAACTTATTTCTGAAAGACTCCATTAGGAAAAATTTTCCTGCGATTGTTGTATTTCCTCAATGCAGTGCTGATAGTTATTGGAGCAATATAATTCCGAAATATGATAGTACCGGCAAACGCATAGGATTTGTATTCAGCGATGGCGGTACACCCACCAAAGCGATGAGATTATTGATGGAGTTATTTCATCAATTACACAAAAAATTTAAGATAGATAAGCGTATGGAATATGCCGGCGGCTTGAGTATGGGCGGAATGGGAACATTCGAAATCGTCAACAGAAATCCCGGAGTATTTGCAGCCGCCTTCGCTATTTGCGGAGGTGCGAATCCTGAAACAGCAAAAAACATTTCGACTACAGCCTGGTGGATATTTCACGGCCTGAAAGACGATGTAGTCAACCCGGAGTATAGCATAGATATGGCAAATGCATTGAAGGCTGCCGGAGCAGATGTCAAACTAACACTTTATCCTGAAGCGAATCATAACAGTTGGGACAGTGCCTTTGCAGAGCCCGATTTTCTTCCGTGGTTGTGGTCACACCGCTTAAAATAATTCAGATGCTGAAATCATTGTTGCCATTTCTGTTTGTACTTTTTGTATTGCCTGCATCAGCCCAGAACAAACAAACTACCTATTGCAATCCCATCAATATTGATTACGGTTACACTCCCATCCCAGACTTTACAAAATGGGGAAAACACAGGGCTACTGCGGATCCGGTCATTGTAAACTACAAAGGAGATTACTACCTGTTTAGCACCAACCAATGGGGATACTGGTGGAGTGATGACATGCTCAACTGGCATTTTGTTTCCAGGAAATTTCTGAGACCATGGAATGCAGGATATGATGAATTGTGCGCTCCGGCTGTAGGAATAGTTGGAGACACGATGATTGTATTCGGAAGCACCTACACACAAACGTTTACACTTTGGATGAGCACCAATCCCAAAGCGAATGAGTGGAAACCATTGATCGATAGTTTTGCCTTTGGAGGTTGGGATCCGGCTTTCTTTACAGATACTGATGGCAAATTATACATGTACAATGGTAGCAGCAATCAATATCCATTGTATGGAGTAGAACTGAACAGGAAAACATTTCAGCCGATCGGCAGCCGCACAGAACTTTTTATGCTGGCGCCCTGGAGATATGGATGGCAGCGGTTTGGAGAACATTATGATGATACTTTTCTCGATCCATTCATTGAAGGGGCATGGATGACAAAACATGATGGTAAATATTATTTGCAATACGGCGCTCCTGGTACTGAATTCAGCGGATACGCCGATGGAGTGGCAGTAAGTGACACGCCGCTGGGGAATAGCTTCAGGCCTCAGTCACTTCCTTTTTCTTACAAGCCAGGCGGCTTTGCTGTTGGTGCAGGGCATGGTGCTACATTTACGGATAACCATGGCCGTTACTGGCATACAAGCACTATTCGAATATCAGTAAAAAACAATTTTGAAAGGAGAATTGGCATCTGGCCTGCAGGTTTTGACAAAGATGGGATGATGTTTATGGATGGTACGTTTGGAGACTACCCTCATTACCTGCCAGAAAAGGATTTACCACATAATAGCAATGAAATACCCAACTCCACTTTCACCGGATGGATGCTATTAAATTATAACAAGCCGGTAACTGTGTCTTCTACGCTTGGAGGTTATCATGCGAACAACGCAGTGGATGAAAATATTAAAACCTACTGGAGCGCTGCATCCGGGAATAAAGGAGAATGGATACAAAGCGACCTTGGAGAAATAAGTACAGTAAATGCAATCCAGATCAACTATGCAGATCAGGATGCGGAGTTTCTGGGAAAGACATTGGGCAAATTCCATCAATATATCTTATGGCAATCTGAGGATGGTAAAAAATGGAAAATGCTCATTGACAAAAGCGACAACAAAACAGATATCCCTCATGAATATGTAGAACTGCCACAACCTGTAAAGACACGATTCTTAAAACTTGAAAACATCCACATGCCAACAGGAAAGTTTGCAGTAAGCGGATTTCGGGTTTTTGGAAAAGGCAATGGTAGTCCACCTGATTCAGTTAAGGATTTCATTGTGTTGCGAACAGAGAAAGACAAGCGAAGTGCCTGGATCAAATGGCAACCTGTGGATAATGCTTATGCCTATAACATCTACATCGGTGAAGCACCGGATAAGCTATACAATTGCATTATGGTATATGATGCTAACGAATACTGGTTGAAAACGCTTGATCTGAAAAAGTCTTTTTACTTTACCATTGAAGCTATTAATGAAAATGGAGTGTCACCAAAGAAAATTCCGATAAAGACAGATTAGTGATCAATCACACCGCTAAGTTACCTTTTGCCGTAGTCGCCTAATCAATCATTGAACCGGCTTCTGGGCTACCTTATCCTGCAACAACTTTTTCTGCTTTGCAATCTCATCCACTTGCTTTTCCTGGTCTTTCTTGTTCACTGAAAGATCATCCTGGTAATCCTTGATCTTCTTTTCAATCTTAGACTGTTCTTTTCTCAGGTCATCCAGCTTTTTCTCTGCCTTAGCTACCTCCTCTGTTTGAGCTGCTACAGCAAGGTTGTAGGCTTCCATGTTGAAATCTCCCTGGAAACTATTCAGGAAGGAAATAGTATTAGGTGACATTGTAACATCGGCCACCATCTTTGCTCCTTTTACTTTGTCTTCAGGAATCTCTCCGGGTTTTGCAGTAATAATAGTAACCAAAGACTGGTCCTTTTCTTTCCTGCTTTTTCTTTCCACCTTAATCAGTACATCCTGTGCTTCAAGAGGGTCAAGGTTTTGAAGTTTTGCATTTCTATAAACTAAAAATCCTTTTGAATTATTTGCAGTGTAACCCTCTGACTTGAGTTTATTCTTTATGATATCTTCTGTGTTATCAGGAGGGAGGTTATATTCCATTACATAGCAGGGATACTTTTGGCCGTTGTATTCTATCGTAGATTTCATTGGCTCTTGTGCGAATGCCAATTTTATAAAAACCAAAACGCTGATCAAAGTAAATAGGTATTTCATGTTGTTGATTTTAATTTACCCGGTAAAGGTACAATTTAGAGAATGATCCTCTCGCAGAAGGAAAAAGAAGCTGGCATTTGCATTACTTCCGAATCAATAATTTCTTAAAGTCAGCACTGTCCCCTGAAAAGACATTAAAGTCCACCGGTGCTTTTATACCATTTACACGGCCGGTTTCACTGTGTTGCCAAAAAGTCCATTCATTCGAAATACGTGGCTGATCTGGCTGAAGGTAATGCGCAATCCAGAGAGGATACCTTTCAAAATCTTTACCAAAATACTTTTTGTAGAAAGAAATATTCGTGTAAATAATAGGTGCAACTCCGTAATGCTTCTCTATTATATCCAGGAAAGTCTTTACATCCTTTTGCATTTCAGTCACGGATAACCGGCCTTGCCGTTCAATGTCCAGTACCGGTGGCAAGTCACCTTCCGACAACGCTACATTTTCAATAAAATTAGCAGCTTGTTTTGCAGGGTCTCTTCCAGGCACAAAAAAATGATATGCGCCGCGCGTCACTCCGTACTTCTTACTCTGCTTCCAGTTTCTGTTGAATTTCCCGTCTTCTCTGGTAATACCCTCAGTAGCTTTGATGAATACAAACCCGATCTTCACCCCTTTAGATTCCATGTCCCTCACCTCCTCCCAATTGATCGTTTCCTGGTACCAGCTAACATCAATACCATGAATGGCATAGCCTGATGGAATCGTAATTTCAAAACCAGGATAAAAAATGTGTGGCTTAACGAAGAATACAGTAACAACAAAAAAGGAAACCAGTGCTGCAAAGCACAACCATACAAAAATCTTCAGGTACTTAAATCGTTTCTTTTTCCTTTTGGCCACCGCCAAATATAGTTACAAACCCTTTTTTATTTTGAATACTTTATTAAAGCCTCCGTTAGTACCTATTCTCAACAAATAAATTCCTGATGCAAGAGACTGAATATTCAACGTTGTATTCATCGAACCATTGACAGAATACTCATTTTTTCCGACTAACCTCCCATTCACGTCAAAAACCTGTACTGTCATTTTTGTTTCCTCAAATCCGTTAGCATGAATATTCAAAAAATCTGTTGCCGGATTAGGAAACAAGGTTAAAACTGTCTGACTGGATGGTTTGTCAATTTTTTTCACCTCATTCCCTTTTGTTATTAACCAATAATCCGGATCTACGTGGAGAGAGTCCGGCATTATGGCGCTTTTCAAATAGAAAATCTGCCCGTTGAATTCAGGATGAATTATAACATCATTCATCTCAGTTCCGGCCATTAACCTAAGAGGCAAAGGCAAATGAAAATACTTTACCGATGGATCAGATGTAGTCTGGTTGACGCGAACACCAATCAGCCCATTACGTTGCTGCCACCATTCTATTTTGTATGACGGGTATCCCTGTCCGTAAAACCATTCATTGAAAAAGTAATCCAGTTTATGCCCGGAAGCTTCTTCAAGATGTCGCTGCAGGTCTGAGGTAACAGCAAATCCATACGCAAGGTCCGGGTCATCCAAATAGGCTCTTACGCCTTTGAAAAAGGCAGGATCACCAAGGATCAGGCGAAGCATATACAATAAGTGCTCCCCCTTGTAATAAGACAGTCGGCTATCAAAAATCCTTGATACCTTGGTAGTGTCATCAACAAATACACTCCCATTCGGCTCAGAGGTGATATATTCGATTTCTACTTTTCGTCCGGGTACTATTGTTGCAGGATACTTCTGCTCTCTGTACAGGCCCGACATAAAGGTTGCAAACCCTTCGTTGAGCCATATATCCTCCCAACTCCTGCATGTAACTTTATCTCCAAACCACTGATGGGCCATTTCGTGTGCCACAAGTATTTCACTGGGCCATGAGATAAAGGTAGAAGTCTGATGTTCTTCTCCGCCACCAAACCCAAATTGAACGTGTCCGTATTTCTCCCTGATAAACGGGTAAGGACCTACCAGATCTGCATAGATTTTCATAGCATCATAAGCCTTCTGGATTTCCTGCTGGAAAACCCACAGATTTTCAGGATAACAAAAGGTCTGCATCATCAATGGGCCTCCCGGAACATCCCATTCATTTACAAATTCTGTATAGTTCGTTACAGCCATACAAACCAGGTAGGTAGCAATGGGATACCTATGCTTCCAATGGGTAGTCTTCATGCCATTACTAACAGTTTGTTGTACACGTAAACCATTAGAGACTGAAGTGTAAATATCAGGAGCAGTAATGTACACATCTATGGAGTCTGCCTTATCCTGGAGTCCATCTTTGCACGGCCACCAATCCCTGCTTCCATAGGGCTCACTTAATGTCCACATGATCGGATTGCCATTGTGAGCGGAAGTAACAAAAGAGCCAAACCCGTTAACCGGTGGCCTGCCATGATAAAAGACAGTTACGGCAGACTGCTTCAACGCAGGTAATGAAGTACCAAATTCGATTTTCAGAACATTGCCGGAATGCAGAAAGCTCAATTTCAAATTACCTGATAATACACTATCGACTTCCATCGAATCAAGGAGGTCTAACCTAATCTCTGAGGTTTCGGTTATGGTCTGAAAGCTAATACTGACATCGCCGCGGATGTATTGTACAGAAGGGTCAACAGTCCAGTTGCAATTATAATGATGGACGTTAAAATTTTGAGAAGCGCCACTTCTTTTAGCAGTAAATTCTCCCATGGCACGGTAATTGCCTAATTGGGTTAACAGTTGTTGAAAATCATTGGCTAAAGGTAAGTTGTGTTGAGCATAAGTAGATGAGAACGAAATGGTTAGCAATAAAAATATCCATTTCATAGTTTTTCTTTTAACAGATTTATTCTTTGAAACACTTGCTTTAATGACAAGGGAACGGTAAATTTGCAAATCTTATTGTCAAAAATACTTCTTCCCATTTAATTCCGCATTTCGCGGAACCTTTTATAATCCCTAGCCTAAGGAAACAGTGTTGTTGTAATAGCGTGAAATAATTATTTGATCTTGAAAATTTTGAATTCATGAAAAAGATTCAATCAAAGAGTTTATTAACGTTGATTATAATTTTAATTATAATTGGCATTTCTACCACTTCCGCCACGAGGTATATTGGCACCCAGAGTAAAGTGGTAACAGACTCAACGATTAAAACAGATTCTTCGGGCAATCCGAAAGGCCTTTCTATGATCGACAACCCTAACAGGGTAGTATATCCGGAAATTCTCAGTGAACACAGAGAAGAAAGTAAGGCATATATCAGGAAATATATGCGTAAGGAAAGAGAGTATATCAAGTTGATGTTCCGCCGTGGCAAATCTTATTTGCCTGTGGCAAGAAATATTCTGAATAAATATGATGTTCCTATCGAGTTCCAGGTGCTGCCTGCGTTGGAATCAAACTTTAGTGCTCAGGCAGTTTCTCCGGCAGGCGCTGTTGGGTACTGGCAATTCATGCCTGAACTCGCACGCGAATATGGACTGAAGATTGGAGGCAAATATGATGAAAGAAAGAATTTTAGCAAGAGCACTGTGGCTGCAGCAAAGTTCTTTCGTGATCAGTTAAAGGTTTATAATGACGACCCGTTACTTGTAGTTGCCGCCTATAACAGTGGCACTGGCCGTGTTAATCTTGCAATAAAAAAAAGTGGTATTAAGAACCCTGATTACTGGCAGATAAGGGAATACCTGCCTGCAGAAACACGGAGGTTCGTTATGAATTTTCTTGCACTCAATGTCATTCACTCCAACTATGATAAGTTTCTTGCAAAGACAATCAATTTTGATGAACCGGCTTCCATCCAACTTGCAAGTTATGACTCAGTCAAGAGCGAAGTAGCTGATTCAAAACCTTCTTTTTAATACCACTATTCAAATAATTTTAAGAAGGCTGTTCGTAATGAACAGCCTTTTTTCGCTGGCAAAGAAAGGAAAAGAAATTTCATACCTTGCCGTATCCTGAAGTATTTTATTTTTGAGAATGGTTTGCTTAGATTTATCAGAAGATTAAAAAAACATGAAAAGTTGAAGCAACTTGCCCAAAATATCTTCCTTCTATCATTCCTGCTCGTGATTGTGGTGCCCCTGAAGGCTTCGGATACTCTTCGTGTAGGCATAGCTGGTAGTAGCCCCTTTGTAATTGACACTACTGCAGACACTGGGATTTCCCTGGAGATATGGGATGCCCTGTCGGAAAAAATGCAATGGTCATACCGAAAAATTTATTTTGAAGATGTACCAAAGGCGCTGGCGGCATTGGAGGCCGGGACTATTGACGTAGTAGCCGGACCAGTGAGTATTACCTCAGAACGAGCTCAAAAAGTAAGATTTACCCAACCTTATTTCCAATCCTCCCTATCCATTCTTTCCAGGAAGGACGAATATTCATTATGGCAACGGATTTCTCCATTCTTCACAAGAAAATTCTTCATCGCAGTTTGTGTTTTTCTATTTATTCTCGCCATTGTGGGTGCCTTTCTCTGGTTAGCTGAAAGAAAAGAGAATAAGGAGCAATTTACTGACCAGCCGTTAGCCGGAATACTCAATGGAATGTGGTGTGCGATCGCAACAATGACAACGACGGGCTATGGCGACATCACTCCAAAAACACTCGCGGGTCGTATCATCGCAAGTGTATGGATGATTATTTCGCTTGTATTTGCCACTACAATGATCGCAGGCATCGCCAGTACCGTTACGCTTACCGGCATGTCAAGTTCCATTATAAAAAATTCCGAAGAACTCAGGTTAAAGAATATTGCTGTTATCAAAGGATCACCAGCAGCAGACTTCGTAAGAGATCATGGTGGCAATGCCATTTATTCAAGTGATCTTCCGCAATGCGTGGAATATCTCACAACAAAGAAAGCGGATGCGGTAGTGTATGACAGACCTCAATTGCAATACTATTTACAACAACATCCTGACAACAACCTGGTATTGTCAACCGGGGAATTCGACCGGCAGGGTTATGGTTTTGCATTCCCTCTCAAGGACACCTCACTGCATCAGATCAATATTAATCTTCTCGATCTTAAAGAATCCGGGAATGTTCAAACAATCACAGCAAACTGGTTGGGCTCAGAAAAAGGGCAATAGTAAAAACATTCGTCCGCTTACAATCAATATTTTTTATTTTTGGTAATTACCCAATTCCAAACTATGCAAAAGTTAGTCCTCACACTCAGTTCACTAATTTTATTTTCTACGCTTAATGCACAATCCTACCAAAAAATTCACAAACAGGCGATCGTAACAGACTCACATAATGATATCATCAGTACCTGTATTGAAAGAAAATATCTTTTTGATTCTAACCTTTCAGGAAAAACACACAGCGACCTTGCACGCATGAAAAAAGGAGGAGTAGATGTACAGGTCTTTTCTATATTTTGTGGAGGTGATCAAAAGAATCCTTACCTGTTTGCAAACAGAGAGATTGATACCCTCTATGCCTGGGTGAAAAGAAATCCTTCAAAGATGCAAATTGTCGCTTCTCCCCAGGAATTAGAGGAAGCAGTAAATGCAAAAAAACTGGGATGCATGATCGGTGTAGAAGGCGGGCACATGATAGAAAATGATTTAGGGAACCTGGATAGTCTTTATGCGCGGGGAGTACGCTACATGACATTGACATGGAATAACAATAACGACTGGGCTACCAGTGCAGAATATGAATCGGGAAGCCAGAAAAAAAATGGGATTGTGGACACTACCTCCCAAAAAAAAGGCTTATCAGAATTTGGTAAGAAAGTAGTGCATCGGATGAATGAATTGGGAATGATGGTGGACCTCAGCCATGTAGGTGATCAGACTTTCTGGGATGCCATAAAAATATCCACAAAGCCTGTATTGGTTTCTCACAGTGATGCCTATTCGCTGTGCCCGGTTTTCCGGAATTTGAAAGATGATCAGATCATTGCCGTTGGTAAAAATGGTGGCGTTATAGACATCAACTTCTATGCACTCTTCCTGGACAGTAGTGCAGGAAGAAAGCTATCAAGATACCTGAGCGAACATAAAGCAGAGAATGATTCATTGAAAAAAGCAGGTATGTCCGGTGATCAGGCGGATGCTTTCATTGCAAAAAAATACAAAAAGGAAGCTGAGGATTTAAGAGCGCCTTTTCATTTGATATTTGACCACATGGAGCATATCATCAAGCTTGCAGGTATCGACCATGTCGGGTTAGGTGGTGATTTTGATGGCATTTCCATCACACCCAAAAGGATCACTGACGTTACAAAGTATCCATTAATTACCAAAGAACTTGTAAGACGCGGGTATTCGAAAGAAGATATCTTCAAAATACTTGGAGGAAATTTTATCAGGGTTTTTAAAGAAAATCAGAAATAGACACATTGGAGAGACGCGCGGCCGTGTGTCTCTCCAATGTGTCTATGAGGTGCACAATTAATATATCAACATGAAAAAGTTATTCTTATCGTTCGTATTGTTATTGCCACTTTATTTGCTTGCCCAGCAATTCACTCCAAAAGAAATCTCCCGATGGAATCAACAGGCCAAACAGGTAACTATTATCAGGGATCATTTTGGGATTCCACATGTATATGGCAATACGGACGCAGATGCCGTTTTTGGATTGATGTATGCACAGTGCGAAGATGATTTCCAGAGGGTAGAAAGAAATTACATTGACAAATTAGGAAGATTATCAGAAGTTGATGGCATTTCCAGCCTCTATGATGATCTTCTCACAAAATTGGTCATCGATTCTGTAGCCGCTGTAAAAGATTATGTGGATGCGCCAACATGGCTAAAAAAATTGTGTACTGCATTTGCGGACGGCATCAACTATTACCTGTACAAACATCCGGAAGTAAAACCAAAATTGCTTAACCGTTTCGAACCCTGGTATCCCATGTTGTGGACAGACGGTAGTATTGGCGCCATCAGCACAGCAGACTTTGGTGCGCGGGATTTGAAAAATTTTTATTCTAAGAATAAAGAGCCTGTTTCTATGCAATCCCCGAATACAGAAGCGCAACCAACCGGATCAAATGGCTTTGCTTTTTCTCCAAAGATCACATCTTCTCACAATGCAATTTTATATATTAATCCTCATGTTACTTTTTATTTCAGGCCTGAGGTTCATATAGTCAGTAAAGAAGGACTCAACGCTTATGGCGCCGTTACCTGGGGGCAATTTTTTGTTTACCAGGGATTCAATGAACATTGTGGATGGATGCACACCAGCAGTTATGCTGATGTTTCTGACGCCTACATCGAAAATGTTTCTGAAAAAGACGGAAAGTATTATTATCAATACGATGGCAAAGAATTGCCTGTGAAAGAAAAACAATTTACGATCTCTTACCTGGAAGATGGCCTGCAAAAACAAAAAACGTTCACTACTTACCTTACAGGCCATGGCCCCGTATTGGGAATACAAAATGACAAATGGATCTCTGTAAGATCTGATAACCGGAATATTAAAGGGCTGATTCAAAGCTGGAAACGCACTAAGGCAAAAAGCTTTGCAGAATATCAGAAGATAATGGATCTGCTGGCAAATGCATCTAACAATACCGTATATGCAGACGCAGAAGGTAACATTGCCTACTGGCATGGAAATTTTATTCCCAAAAGAGATCCTGCTTACGACTGGAGCAAACCTGTGGATGGTACTACCTCCAAAACAGAGTGGAAAGGTTTAACGACGGTGCAGGAATCCATTCATATCTATAACCCGCCAAACGGGTGGATAGAAAACTGCAATAGCACTCCATATACTGCTGCAGGTGCTTACAGCCCAAAGAAAAAAGATTTCCCTGCCTACATGGCACCTGATGGCCAGAACTTTCGTGGATTGAACGCTATAAGAATTTTACCGCAGGAAAAAAGCTATACCATAGAAAAAGTGATCGCAAAGGGCTATGACACCTATCTTACAGCATTTGAAATATTGATACCACGACTCATTAAAGCTTCACAAGACATAACTAATGACAGTGTCAAAAAAGAAATCGAAGCACCTATGAATATTCTTCGGAAGTGGGATTACAGGGTAGGTAAAAATTCTGTAGCAACAACTCTTGCCATTTATTGGGGAGAAAGGATTTTACAGGGGATATACAGAGCAGAAGTTGAAGCAGGAGAAGATAATGATATCGTGTCGAAGACTCATGAATACATTAAGATTGCAAAATCAGAACAATTGATTTCAGCACTAATGGGTGTGAAACTTGAATTGGAAAGGAAGTTTGGTACCTGGAACATGGAATGGGGCAAGATAAACCGGTTTCAAAGGATCAGTGGTGATATCGATAATCAATTTGATGATTCAAAAGACAGCTATGAAGTTCCTTTTGTTTCATCTACCTGGGGCATGCTTCCATCATATAGCAGTCGCTCATTTCCCGGAACAGAAAAACGCTATGGTGTGAATGGGAACAGTTTTATTTGTGCAGTTGAATTTGGAAAAAGAATCAAAGCAAAGAGCTTGTTGGCCGGAGGCGAAAGCGGGCATACTGAATCACCCCATTTCTTTGACCAGGGAGAGATGTACGCCAATGGGAAATTCAAAGATGTACTTTTTTATAAAGAGGATGTAATGAAGCATGTAGAGAAAAAATATCACCCGGGAGAATAGTCGAATAATATTCGAATAAAAAAACCTGCAAATCAAATTGCAGGTTTTTTCTTGTTCAATAAATTTGGATTTAAAGCGGGTTTTGTACGCAGGCTTTATTAGCATTCAACTCATCCTTAGGGATCAGGAACTGCCATATATTCCCGCCCGCCGGCACAGACATTACACTTGCCACACTTGCTACTACATTCGCTCCGGTTCTGTCAAGTGGCAAATTCAGGCGTTTAAGGTCATAAAATCTGAAGCCTTCGCCCCACAGTTCAGCTCTGCG